>DAMABW010000603.1:0-2562 GCA_031999925.1 Massilia sp.
CACGCCGAGCATGCCGGCGAACACCGCCACGCCCATCGCATGGCGCATCTCGGCGCCGGCGCCACTCGAAAACACCAGGGGAACCACGCCCATGATGAAGGCGATCGACGTCATCAGGATCGGACGCAGGCGCAGGTGGCAAGCTTCCAGTGCGGCCTCGACGATGCTGCGGCCATGGTGTTCCAGCTCGCGGGCGAATTCCACGATCAGGATCGCGTTCTTCGAGGCCAGCCCCACCAGCACGAACAGCGCGATCTGGGTGAAGATGTTATTGTCGCCGCCGCTCAGCTTCACGCCGACGAGGGCGCACAGGATCGACATCGGCACGATCAGGATCACAGCCAACGGCAGGGTCCAGCTTTCGTACTGCGCGGCCAGCACCAGGAACACCAGCAGCACGCACAGCGGGAAGACGTAGATCATCGTGTTCCCCGACAGGATGTCCTGGTAGGTCAGGTCGGTCCATTCATACGCGATCCCTTTCGGTAGCGTCTCCTTGGCGATCTGCTCGAAGATGGCTTGCGCCTGGCCCGAGGACACGCCGGCTGCCGGGCCGCCGTTCATGTCGGCCGACACATAGGCGTTGTAGCGCTGCACGCGGTCGGGGCCATAGCTGTCCTTCACCTGCATCAAGGAGGACAGCGGAATCATCTCGCCGCTGTTGCTGCGCACCTTCAGTTGGGCGATCTGCTCGGGCTGCGAACGGAACTGGGCGTCGGCCTGCACGCGCACCTGGTAGGTACGGCCGAACTGGTTGAAGTCGTTCACGTACAGCGAACCGAGGTTCACCTGCAAGGTCTGGTAGATGGTCTGCAGCGGCACGCCGAGCTGCTTGGCCTTCACCCGGTCCACGTCCGCGAAGAGTTGCGGCACGTTGATCTGGTAGCTCGAGAACACGCCCTGCAAGCGCGGATCGGCCCAGGCCTTGGCCTGCATTGCCTGCGTTGCCTTGTACAGCGCGTCGTAGCCGAGGTTGCCGCGGTCTTCCAGCATCATCTTGAAGCCGCCGGTGGTGCCCAGGCCGTTCACCGGAGGCGGCGGCAGCACCATGACAAAGGCGTCTTCCACCGCGCCCATGCGCTTGTTGATCTCGGCGGCGATGGCTTCCGCCGACTGCTCCTTGCCCTTGCGCTCGTCGAACGGCTTCAGGCTGAAGAAGGCGATGCCGGAATTCGGCGCATTGGTAAAGCCGTTGATCGACAGGCCAGGGAAGGCAATCGACGATTCCACGCCGGGGATATCGGCGGCAATCGACGACATCTTGCGGATCACGGCATCGGTGCGGTCGAGCGAAGCGGCGTCCGGCAGCTGGGCGAAGCCGATCAGATAGGCCTTGTCCTGCTGCGGCACGAAGCCCGGCGGCACCACCTTGAACATGAAGACGGCGGCGATGCCGAGGATCGCGTACACGCCGAGCGACAGGGTCTTGCGGCGCAGGACGGTCTTCACGCCGCCTTCATAACTGTGCGAGGCACGGCCGAAGAAGCGGTTGAAAGCGGCGAAGAAGCGGCCGAAGACGGCGTCGATCATGCGCGTCAGGCGGTCCTTCGGCGCGTCGTGCGCCTTCAGCAGCGCGGCGGACAAGGCCGGCGCCAGGGTCAGCGAAGCGAAGGCCGAGATCACGGTGGAAATCGCAATCGTCAGCGCGAACTGGCGGTAGAACTGGCCAGTCAGGCCCGCGACGAAAGCGATCGGCACGAACACGGCGCACAGCACCAGGGCAATCGCGATGATCGGACCGCTCACCTCTTTCATGGCCTGGATGGTCGCGTCATGCGGCGAGAGGCCGTTGGTGATGTTGCGTTCGACGTTTTCCACCACCACGATGGCGTCGTCGACCACGATACCGATAGCCAGCACCAGCCCGAACAGGGACAGCGTGTTGATCGAGAAGCCGAACATCAGCATCACGGCAAAGGTACCGACCACCGACACCGGCACGGCAAGCAGCGGAATGATGGAAGCGCGCCAGCTTTGCAGGAACACGATCACGACCAGGGCCACCAGCACCACCGCCTCCAGCAGGGTGTGGATCACGGAGTCGATCGACTCGCGCACGAATTGGGTCGGGTCGTACACAATGCTGTATTCGACGCCTTCCGGAAACTCTTTCGACAGCTCGGCCATGGTCGAGCGCACGTCGGTGGACAGCTGCAGCGCGTTGGCATTCGGCGCTTCGAAAATCGGGATCGCCACTGCGGACTTGTTGTCCAGCAGGGAGCGCAAGGCATACGAGTTCGAGCCCATCTCCAGGCGCGCCACATCCTTCAGCAAGGTCGTCGCACCGTCGGCATTCGTCTTGACGACGATGTTGCCGAATTCCTCGGTGCTCGACAGGCGGCCTTGCGTGTTCACGGTCAGCTGAAAGTCGGCATCCTTGCTCGGCCCCTGGCCGACGACACCGGCCGCCACCTGCACATTCTGCTCGCGGATCGCATCGACCACGTCGCCGGCCACCAGGCCGCGCGCCGCGACTTTTTGCGGGTCGAGCCAGACGCGCATCGCGTAGTCGCCCGAACCGAACAGCTGGACTTCGCCCATGCCGTGGATGCGCGCCAGGCG
>DAMABW010000604.1:0-2543 GCA_031999925.1 Massilia sp.
TGCTGGGGTGTTCGCTACCGGGGCCGCGGTGGCAACCGGCGCTGCTGGCGCCGTCATTGGCAGTGCCGGGATCTTTGGCACCACCATTGGTGCCAGTGGATTGACCGGCGCACTGATGTCAGCAGGGATCATCTCATCAACACCTGTTTGGGTTCCGATCACTATCGCCGGCACAGCCTTGGCGGGGGGCGGCGCGTTGGGCTACGCGGCCTACCACATCTACCAAATGCGCAGACAGATTGCCGCAGCCTCTGAAGGGGAAGAAGTCCAGTTTACGGAACGTCAAGCATGGGTTTTACAGCGTCTTCTACTCAACTACCAAGAACCAGAAACGAGCGAGAAGCAATAAAGCCTCGGCCTGTATCTTGATCATCGCGGCCATGTTCGACTGACGCCGCGCTCCCCCGCCGCGGTACCGCCATTCGCCCTTACCGGTCCTCGGCCTGAATACGCCTAACGTTCCCGGCTGCACAATTCGCAGGCAGCCCGATGAGAACCGCACCGAGACCGGCATTGGCAGTATTGCAGTACGAGTTCTCCACAGAAAATGTGGAGAACTCAAGCATCGATGAACGACGCCTATGTGCTCGAACAGTTAGCGACCGCAATCGCTCGTGATCGACGCATACCGCGCTCGTCTGCTCTTTCCGGTGGAGCTCCGTCGCCTTGGCGCAACGGCCGACTAGACTAGTCGCACACCCTTCCGTGCCGACGTCGGACAGAACTTGGCGAAAAATCCGGCGCATGTTCGCACAAATCGGCAATGATCGCGCGCGCCTCCTCGTCATCCCCTGCGAGTCGTGCAGGGACAGGAATACCGTGCAATTGCGCCCGCAAGTCATCCCAGCGCTCCCGCAGCACGCGCCAATTCTCTTCATCATAGGTACCGGTGAAGATCACTGCGCGCACCTCAATACGCGGAACGTGTTCCGGCGCCGTGCCGTCCTCGATCGCCCGCTCTAGCTTAACGCTCCAGTGGCTCCCCACGCGGTCAACGCGGCCAATCTGCTGCTCGACGACACCTGGGTTCCATTCTGGATGCAACAGCAATACGGTCCTACAAACTTCATGCAAATTCAAGCCCTCTCTTCCGACCACCGACTGCGCGACCAAGACGTTCGGATAGCTAGCGTGCCGATTGAACGCGACCTGGAGCATGCGGCGCGATTCCGGTTGCGTAGGGCCGTTCATGAGACGCGCAAAGCCTCCTTCAGGGCGCGTGTATTCCTCGCGCACACGCTCCATGACGACACTCCATAACGATGCGGCGCGCTCGTCCTCATCGCGATTATCGGTGTCTGCTGCATCAAAACCGTCGCGGGTCGTCGCAGACCTGACCAAATCAAGAAACGCCTGCGCTAATGCGGGGTCGGCTGTGCTGTCGTCAGCGCTCTCACCAGCAACCAATCCGCCGATTGCACGGGCGACCGTATTCAAGTCGTCGTTGTCGTCGGACTGTTCAACAGCCCGTCGAAACGCCGCGACAATCGCACTTCCCCGTCCCAGCCTCGGGATCGGCTGCTGTAAGGCCGGATCAGCAAACGCACGCTCGAGCCCATCGATGAGGCTATCGCGAAAACGCTGGCGCTGGCGCTCCAAGCGGCGGTATTGCGTGGCCAGCGTCGCGTCGATACCGCGCTCCTCGTCTTGGGTCGGGGCGCGACCGTACAACTGGCGGTAAGCGGTGCGCACTGCAGGCCACTCTCCGGTGCCCGCGCCAGCTTCGCCATGGACCTTCGACTGCGGCCACAGCTTCTCATGCCGAATATGACGCAGCATCTCGCGAGCATTGAGCAAACTAACCAAGGCCTGCAGTGGGCGCGTATAGCGTCCAAATACCAAGACTTTCTCGCCTTCCCGCGTCGACGCCTCGATGCTGTCGACGGCAGCCAGGATCGCCGGATGATCAAACAACAGTTCTTCCTCGTTGCCCGCGAAGGCCCGTGCAATCACGCTCGACCACCAGCGCCGGCGCGCCTCGCGCTTGACGTCGGCAATCGATTCTGACTCTGGCACACCATCGGGCTCGGGCGCCTCACCCGATTGCGCGTCGTGCGCGCGCTGCGCTGCGTCCTCGACCGCATCCTCCTGGTGCTGGTCGATCAAGCTAGATATCCCGTGACCATTCCCAATGGTCAAACGCAAGCGTCTACCCACGTGACTGCTCGCCTCGGACTGAGCGGCGATCAAAGATAAGGACTCAGCCGCACAGATCGCTTGGCGCCACGCCGTGCTCAGCGTCGTAGGGTCGACCACCACCTCACCATGACGCCGATAGTGCTCGAACGGCAGCTTGGTATAGTCAACAAAGCGCTGCACTGCCGGATCTTCGCGTTTGTCTCGACGCAGCAAGAATGGCGACAGTGCAGCCGTGAAGTCCTTGGCCGCTAACTTATAAGTCTCGCGTACGGACGCGCTGGTGCGCCAGATTTTGCGCAGATTCTGCACTGCCTTGGCATAACTCTGAATCGGATTGTTTTCGTCGGCACGGGCAAAACCCAGGTGCTGTTCGTCGATGCCGATCCTGGCCAAGGTGTTCCACC
>DAMABW010000605.1:0-2536 GCA_031999925.1 Massilia sp.
GAGATGCCTGCCTGCACACGTGAACTGTTCACCCGCCCCGACGGAACTACCTACCTCGAAGTCCACCACCTCGTCCCGCTCGCCAGCGACGGCCCCGATACTCTGTCGAACGTCGCCGCACTCTGCCCTCATGTCACCGCGAGGTGCATCATGGTGTGCATGGCGCAAGACAGACCGCAGCAGTCTTAGCACATGTCACCGCCGTAACTGCAGCCGGAGGCCAGCCGTGACGCCGAGTTACCTTTCCACAGTATTCTCACGGTATTGCTGCAGACCGTCTCAGCAGTGTTGAGGCGGACATTCTCGCTTCGAGCCCGCATGAATTCTACGGCGTCGAGCGACTACGTGCGCCGCCGGGCAAGCAAATACTCGGCATGGTTTCGCTGAAGCCACATACGGTCGATTTATCTGCGCCCCAGCTCGACCACTGCTGAAGGACCTGTGCAACGAAGCCGTGCAACATTCGCTTTGCCTGGAGTAAGCCATCGGCCTAAAGGGCGCTCGACCCATCGATGAAAGAATGCGCCGGCGAGCATACTGGTCGCCCAGGCGGCACCAACTCCAATTGCTTGCATCCCGGGTTGTAGATCGATGAAGTAGATAAAGACGGCATTCATGACCAGGCAGATCGGGAAGTGAACCAAAAAAACAGAGTACGAGGTATTCGCAGCAGACTGCAAAAAAGACACTACACGTGAGCGCCCTCCGGATAGTGTGGAGCGTCCAAACACGAACAGGAAACACGCGACGATCAATGCAAGGGCAATCCGCACCCGGAAGTCGACCGCGAGCGCCACGAGTGTCGGGATCAGCATCATGCCAAGCAAAATCGTCACCGCCTGTGATGGCCGCTTCGTATCACTCGCCCACCATGCCAAGACCCCTAGCCCGTAGCTACCAAAGAAGTACAGCGCCGAGATATCCCAACTGGATTCACGATTAAAGAAGAATAGCGAGCCGCTGACTGCAACGACTACCACAACAGGCATTACCCAACCTTGCAACCGACCAGCGGCAAACCGCCCACCAGCCCACAACAGCAAGGTCATCAACGCATACAGCTGGAAATCAATCGCCACATACCAGGCGCCGGCAGACAAGGCCTCGTAACCAAGTACATCGTGCAGCAGCAGGGCATGTGCGCTGAACTGTGCAAAGCTTGGAGGAGCAGAGATCGACGGATGCGTCATCCACATGCTGGCCAGCGCCGATGCGCCGATCGCCAGCAGCATCGCCACCAGGAACGGTGGTGCCAACTTGAGGTAGCGGCGGTATATCGTCCGTAGTGGATTGTCGATGCCAGGATGGCCCTTTGGCGAAAGGGACTTTGCAGCCAGGAATCCACCAATGACAAGGAACACCTGCACCGCAATCCGCGCATCGTCCGCCAGCCAATCAAACAACGCCGGCGCCAACACCCGCGCATGATCCGCCATCGGCCCATAGAACGCCAGGTGATGCAGCACGATCAGCTGCGCCGCCACGGCCTTCAGTAAATTAATCAGTACATACTGTTTATCTTGCGCCCCGGCCGAACCGGGCGCTGCTGCCACTGCTCCACGCATACAAACTCCACCTGCTTACCGTCAACAAATCCGCTCGACGTAACCCAAGCAAAAATGCTGTCGATACTGCCGGCCGGCCTGCATCATAGCTGAGCTTGCAACTTTGTGTCGTCGCCAAGCTGAGCTTGCAATACTGTTTCCTGCAAGTGAAAGTTGCTCACAAGTGCATTGTGATACCCTCAACGCATGCGCAGCTGCACGATATGGTGCACGCAAGGTACAGGCAGCAGAGCCGCGCATTGTTTCCGCTAACAAGGACGTGGCCTTACCTGATGAAATTCGAAACCAAGATCAAAGCCGCGGCAGTTGCCATCATCCTGGTGATGTCGACCGTCGCCATCCTGCCAATGATCGTGAACCGCCAGGTCACGGTGGTAATGGATGAGCTCGACAACGCAGCGAATATCGAACGCCTGCAGCTGACCTTGCTGGAACTGCTGCTGAATGCCGAGACTGCCCAGCGCGGCTTCGTCGTCACCGGCAGCGAGCGCTTTCTCGAACCCTATTACCTGGCCCTCAACACCATCCCGGAGACCCAGGCCGCGCTGCGTAATGAGATGACCAGCAAGGCCGAAGTCGCGCGCGCCGAGGCCATCGAGCGGGCCACCGCCGCCAAGATGCACACCGTGACGGAGACGATCAACCTGCGCCGCGACCAGGGTTTCGGCGCTGCCGCCTCGCTGATTGCGATGGGCACCGGCAAGGCGCAGATGGACATGTTGCGCCAGCTTATCGGCAAGGAACTGAGCTTCTACGCGCAGCGGCGCAGCCAGCTTGGCGCGCAGCTGCGGAGCACCGCGAACTCGGCCGCCACCGCGAGCCTGGTCGCCACGATCACCAACATCCTCTTCCTGGCCGGGATGCTGTTCGCCGGCCAGCGCGTGCTGCGCCAGAGGAATGCGGCCGAACACAAGGCCCAGGCCGCCGCCGATCACGCCGAGGTGACGGCCGAGCGCATCTCGATCCAGAAC
>DAMABW010000606.1:0-2530 GCA_031999925.1 Massilia sp.
GGGCCTGGTCAAGAACGATGCCGACGCCTTCTGGGCCCAGTACGATGCCGGCCAGCGCCTGGCTGCCTATGCCGTCGACCTCACCCTGGCCTCGAATCATGTCTTGCAGGGCATGCGCGACAACGGCAGCGGCAAGATCGTGTCCACCTTGCCGGCCGAGAGCATGGCCCTGCTGCCGATCAGCCCGGCGGTCGGCGCCCTGCCCCTGGGCCTGCCGCCCGCCAGCCTCGGCGCGCAGGCGGCGCCGGAACCGGTGACCATCAACAGGCTGCTCGGCATCGCACCGCGCCAGCCCGGGCAGCAGCCGATTATCCAAACCGTCGACGGCCTGCCTTCGCTGCGCGAACTGCCCGAGGACCAGCCGGTCTCGCTGCCGAACGGCGTGGTCGCCACCCGCAAGGACGAGCTGCTGGTGCTGGTCAACCCTACGCGCCAGGCGCAGCCGCTGCCGCTGTCGGACATCGGCTATGTCTTGCCGGCCGGCGCCGCCGCCACGGTGCAGGACTGGGCCCGCATCGCGCTGGCCATTTCCCAGAACAAGACCAACTATTTCTGGGACAAGGTCGCACGCAGCGGCGGCGCCCAGACCACCTTCCGCTGCGACATGGCCCGCCCCGGCGCCCTGCAATGCACGGACGGCGACCTGAAATGGTTCCGGCCCGACGGCGGCTGGGCCATGACCCAGGCCGACGCCGACGCCACGGCGCACGCCCATGCCCAGTCCGGCAGCGCCTGGCGCCGCGCCATGGACCAGGTGGTGCGCGGCGGCGCCGGCTACGAACCCTTCCACCGGCGCTGCACCAGTAACCTGGGCGCGGGCCAGGCATATGCCGACCTCGACGAATTGTCGGGCGCCGGGGCCGACTTCGTCACGTTCAGCTGCTGGCGCGCGGATCGCAGCACGGACGCGGCGCCGCAGTTCTACCTGCTGCATTCCCAGCAATACCGCCTGGCCGAGAACGGCACCCGCCTGCAAACCGAGGCCAGCCTGCTGGACGATGCGCGCGTGCGCGAGCGGCTGTACCGCTGGCAGCGCGAAAAGGAGTTGATGCAATCGATCAGCGCCCTGGTCCCGGTGGCCGGCCAGCTCGACGCCCTGGCGCGTTGCGCTCAGAACCCCGATTTCGCGCCCACCGCCTTCCTGGCCGATTATCTGCAACGCCGCAAGAAAAGCCTCACCGCACGCGATTTACAGGCGGCCAGCCTGGTCGGCTATGCGACGCCGACGAACGGTGTTGGCGCCACCATCGCCGATTGCGGCGGCGTGCTGTTGCCGATGCTCTCCGGCGCCGTGAAGGGCCGCAATGCCGCGTCGAACGCCAAGTCCATGCTTCAGAGCTGGCCTGAAGTCCGTGCAGCCATCGACAGCGCCAGGCGGCAAGCCAACGCCGCCCTCGCCTCGGACGCCACGGCGCTGCAAGCCATCAACTGGGTCGGCAAGGATGGGCTGTTGCTTAGTTTCAAAACCGGGAAGATGTTAGGCTACCTTGACTGGTATGCCGGGGAAGCGCGTGCCGGGCGGGTACGTCATACCGGCCCTTACCAGACCGTGCTGAATGATCTTGAGCGCTGATCACGCCGCCGTGCCTGAACCCTTCCTCTCCTGCCTTTGGTAATTCGACACCATGATCAAGTTTTTGCTCCAACTGGGCGTCACCGCCGGCCTTGGCTACTACGCCGGCGCCTATGCCGAATCGCATGCGCTGTACGACGGGCCGCCACGCGACATCGTCGCAGCCTTCGTCCTTCCCTTCCTGCTATACCGTGCCGTGGCGCACGTTGCCGGGCCTATAGTCGGCCGCCTGGCCGTGCTGGCCCTCCTGATCATTGCCGTGCGCCTGGCCGGGGTGGCCTTCGTCGGTAACGTGCGGTCTTTCAGCGACTTCGAATGGCTGGCTCTCGGCATGCTTGCCTTGCTGGCCATTGTGTTGCCGGGTAAATCGAGCTACGGCAAACTGCGGACCGGGGCCAGCAAGGCGGCGATCGCCAGTGGTGAGGAATGGGCTTGGGAAGGCAGGCGTTTCGCGCTGCACATCGGTTTCAAGGCGGCGACGGTGCGCGTGATTGCACGCAAGCCGCTGCGCTACTGGCGTAGCGGCGACGACCCGAAGGCGCCATGGCGAACGGCGCGCCGTTTCGACGACACCTGGCCACTGCACCAGTTCCAGCTTGGCGAGATTTTCCAGCGCATGAAATCCAGCTTTACGCCCAATACGGCAAGCACCTGGGTCAATGGACAATACGTCAGCGTTAGCTTGCCTGGCGGCACATCAAGCTCCTACCCATCCGGTGTGACCGACATCACGTTCAAGCACCGCGGCGCCCACGAAGCGCCCTGCGATCGTGCGGGACTGAAGGCCGTGGACGGCGGGCCGGACAGGGTCACGCTCTGCATCGAGGGTGTCAGGAATCACGAGATCGCGCAGTTCAAGGCGCAGTGGCAGGGCGTCGCCGAACGCGTGGCGGCGGCCCGCTGCGCCTTCGAGAACGAGATCAAGGAGCGCGGCACCGCCTTGCGCCGGCAGGAGCG
>DAMABW010000607.1:0-2530 GCA_031999925.1 Massilia sp.
GAACCCGATCGCCAGCCAGATGAGCGTCATGCGCTCGACCCTGATCGGCGGCCTGCTGGCCAACGTGCGCTACAACCTGAACCGGAAAGCCGGCCGCGTGCGCGTGTTCGAAGTCGGCGCCATCTTCAAGCGCAACGATGCCGTTACCGATGGCCCGCTGGCCGTCGCCGGTTTCGAGCAGCCGAAGCGCGTGGGTGCAATTGCCTACGGCCCGGCCGTGGACGAGCAGTGGGGCGTGAGCACCCGCGCGGTCGACTTCTTCGACGTGAAAGCCGACCTGGAAGCCCTGTTTGCGCCACGTGTGGTACGCTTCAATAAGGCTGAGCATCCGGCGCTGCATCCGGGCCGCTGCGCGACCGTCGAGCTCGACGGTGAAGTCGTCGGCTTCATCGGCGAACTGCATCCGCGCTGGCTGCAAAAGTACGATTTGCCGCAGGCGCCGGTGCTGTTCGAGGTCGATGCCGCCGCTTTGCAAGAACGCGTCGTTCCAACGCACACCGAGATCTCGAAGTTCCCGGGCGCGACCCGCGACCTGGCCTTGCTGGTGAAACAGGACGTGCCGGCCCAGGCCGTGCTCGACAGTTTCACTGCCGCAGCAAGCGCTCATCCAAACGGCAAGATCTTGCAAGCCGTTGTTTTATTTGATGAATACCGCGGCAAGGGCCTGGAGGCGGACGAAAAATCGCTTGCTTTCCGCTTTAGCTTGCAAGATACTCAATCGACCTTGCAGGACGATGCCGTGGAGGCCTTGATGGCTGCTGTGGCTGAGGCCGCAAAAGAAAAACACAGCGCAAAATTGCGCGGGTAATTGAAAGCATCGCGGCGTTATTGCGCTCATACCGCATCAGCGCCGCGATCACTTCGTCCAAAACGTTTGATCTGAAGGCAGGGCTTCAAAATTAATAACAACGACGTTGATACGGCCGTATTCCAGGAGGCACTGGCTGCCGACCTGCATCGTGCGATGCAAGTGGCACGGGTACGGAAGGAAGCCGAGAAAGACCTGCCGACCCTGACCAAGGCCGAGCTGGCCGAGTTGCTCTTCGAGCAGGTCGGCCTGAACAAGCGCGAAGCCAAGGACATGGTCGAAACCTTCTTCGACGAAATCCGTAACGCGCTCGAGCGCGGCGAGGCCGTCAAGCTGTCGGGCTTCGGCAACTTCCAGTTGCGCGACAAGCCGCAGCGGCCGGGCCGCAATCCGAAAACCGGGGAAGAAATCCCGATCACGGCGCGCCGCGTCGTGACCTTCCACGCCAGCCAGAAATTGAAGGGCATGGTCGAAGAGACCAGTCCGGCATCCCTGGCGCGCGCTGCATAAGTGAGCCATGAACGACCGTCCGAACAAGAACGAACTTGCCGCGCTGCCGCCGATCCCGGCCAAGCGCTACTTCACGATCGGCGAAGTCAGCGAATTGTGCGGGGTCAAGCCGCATGTGCTGCGCTACTGGGAGCAGGAATTTACTCAGCTGAAGCCTGTCAAACGACGTGGTAACCGCCGCTACTACCAGCACCACGAAGTGTTGCTGATCCGGCGAATCCGCGAGTTGCTGTACGAGCAGGGCTTCACCATCAGCGGCGCCCGCAACCGCCTCGACAACCGCGCCAGCAACCTGGCCGGCGGTGTCGAGCATGTCGAGGTCGAGGAAGCGCCGGCGGTCGATACCGCCAAGCTGCGGGTCGAACTGCTCGACATTCTCGCATTGTTAAAACAGGACACGCGCCCTGCGTAAATCGAGCGGTAACTGAGGCATTCGTGCGCCTGTTGTACTGGGGCCGCGAAGTGCTAAAATGTTACATGCGCTTAGCTCATCCAACGCATGACAGCCGGGGCGCGAAAAAAGTTCGCACGGCTCTTTCCTGTGCCAGGAAAATTTAAGGGAAGACAATGATACGCGTTGCCATTTGTGACGATCACCAGATAGTTCGAGCAGGTTTCAAACAGATTTTCTCGTCCTCCGGCGATTTCGAAGTCGTCGCCGAGGGCGCCACCGGTCGTGAGGCGCTCGATATCGCCCGTCGCGAAATCTGCGACGTGCTGCTGCTCGACATCGCGATGCCCGACCAAAGCGGGATCGATATCCTGCGCACCATCCGCCAGGGCCAGCCGAACCTGCCGGTGCTGATTCTGTCCGGCTACCCGGCGCAGCAATACGCGCTGAATCTGTTCAAGATGGGCGCCAACGGCTACCTGAACAAGGAATGCGAAGCCGACGAACTGAAGACCGCCGTGCGCACTGTCTACCAAGGCCGCCGCTACGTGTCGTCGACCGTCGGCGAACTGCTGGCCCAGAGTTTCGACCGCGACCCGAACACGGCGCTGCACACGGAGTTGTCGGACCGCGAGTTCCAGGTTTTCCTGCGCCTGGCCAAGGGCGCGACCGTGTCCGACATCGGCAATGCGCTGTCGCTGTCGATCAAGACGGTGTCGACCTACCGCACCCGCATCATGGAAAAGATGGGTTTGCAGTCGAACAGCGACCTGACGTATTACGCCATGAAAAACAACCTGCTCGACTGAGCAGGGCCGCGG
>DAMABW010000608.1:0-2526 GCA_031999925.1 Massilia sp.
GGGCGTTCCAGAAATCGTCGGCCTCGGGAAGTGGAGCGCCGACGATTTCTGGAACGCCCTCCACAACGGCAAGTCGCGCGACGGCCGCCTGCTGTATCCGGCCTTCCCCTACACCAGCTACACCAAGGTCTCGCGCGCCGATTCCGACGCGCTGTTCGCTTATCTGCGCAGCCTGCCGCCGCGCCAGGCGCAGAACCGTCCGCACGCCCTGCGCTTCCCCTACGATAGCCAACTCGCCCTGGCCGGCTGGCGCCTGCTCTACTTCAAGCCGGGCGTGTACGAGGGCGATGCGAAGCGCGACGCGCAATGGAACCGCGGCGCCTACCTGGTCGAGGGACTCGGTCACTGCAGCGCCTGCCACAGCGCGCGCAACCGGTTCGGCGCATCGGACGACGGACTGGGCGGCGGCCTGATTCCGACGATCGCCTGGTATGCGCCCTCGCTCACCTCCGACAGCGAAGCGGGGCTGGGCAAGTGGCAGGAAGACCACATCGTGCAGTTGCTGCGCACCGGCGTCGCGCCCGGCGCCAGCGTGACCGGGCCGATGGCGGAAGTGGTGGCGCAAAGCCTGCAACACCTGAACGAAGCCGACGTGCGGGCAATGGCGGTCTACCTGAAGTCGCTGCCGGGCGCGCCGGTGGCCACGCGCGCTCCGGCGCCGCGGCCGCCGGAGCAGGTGCTGGAACAAGGCGGCCGGCTGTATCGCCAGCATTGCGCGGCCTGCCATGGAGAACGCGGCGAGGGGCTCGGCCCCTACCCCGCGCTGGCGGGCAACCGGGCGCTCACGCTGGAAGAGCCGGTGAATGCGATCCGCGTGGTGCTCAATGGCGGCTTCGCGCCCGCCACCGCCGGCAATCCGCGGCCGTATGGCATGCCGCCGTTCAGCCACGTGCTCGACGATGCGCAGGTGGCGACGCTGGTCACTTACCTGCGTGCGAGTTGGGGGAATGCGGCGGCGCCGGTGTCGAGCGCGCAGGTGAACCGCTATCGGGCGGTGCCGCTGGATTGATACGACACGTTATGCGCCTCGGCGCCTGAAGCATTGCCCGGCCCGTGAACGAACCAGGCAACCCGGCCGCTTATTGTGGCGGCTGTCCGTTGGAAGCCATCAAGCCGGCATCGACCGGCAGGTTCACGCCGGTGATCAGGCGCGCATCCTCGCTCGCCAGGAAGGCCATCGCCGCCGCCACGCCTTCCGGATCTTCCGGCGCGCCGAGCGGCATGCGTTCCTGGAACTTGGCGACCAGTTCCTTGTTGTTCACCATGTCCTCGGTCATCCCGGTCCTGGTGAAGCTCGGATTGACCGCGTTCACCCGCACCCCATCCTTGCCCGCGTCCATCGCCATCGCACGCACCATGTTGCTGACCGCGCCTTTCGAGGTGTTATAGGCGAACATGTTCCAGTCTCCGCCCAGGCCCGAGACCGAGGAAGTCATGACGATCGAACCGCGCGTCTTGACGAGTTCGGGCATCGCCGCCTTGGCCATGTGGAAGTAGCCGGCGACGTTCACGGCCATCACGCGCTCGAAGTCTTCCTCACTGGTTTGCGTGATATCGCCTTCGACTGCCATGCCGGCGTTGTTGACGAGGATATGCAGTCCGCCGAAGGTGTCGACGGCTGCCTTGACGGCGCTGGCCGCGGTTTGCCTGTCGGCGGTATCGCCGACCTGCACCAGGATGCGGTCCTGCGGCAGTCCGCTGGCCGCTTCCTTCAACGTGGCTTCATCGTTGTCGAGCATCACGACACGGGCACCCTCGTCGAGGAAGCGGCGGGCGGCGGCCAGGCCGATGCCGGAAGCGGCGCCCGTGACCAGTACGGTCTTGTCATTGAAACGGTTCATCGTTGTCCTTTGCATGGTTCGTCAGTGTTGGGTTCGACGATAGCATAGCGCCTGCCCACCCCGTTTCCCGGTACTGGCAGGAAAGCTTGTGCATCCTGCAACGACGGTCCGTATCCAGGCGTCGCAGGATAGCCGCACATCGCATGCGGAATCGACCGGCCCCTGTCGGTTCAGTCGCCGCTCCGGTATCATGCAGGGATGAATCAAATCTCCCCTCCTCCGTTTGTCATCGGTGTCGCTGGCGGTAGCGGCAGCGGCAAGTCGACGGTGTCCCGGCAAGTACTGGCTTCCTTCGGCGACGACATGGTCTCGGTCGTGATGCAGGACGACTACTACCGCGACCAGTCCGACCTCACCCCGGAAGTACGCCGCAAGCAGAACTACGACCATCCGGATGCCTTCGACTGGCCGCTGCTGGTCCAGCATGTGCAGGCGCTGCGCAATGGCGAAACGATCGCCATGCCGGTGTACGACTTCACGATCGACAACCGCTCGAACCAGACCATCACGGTCACGCCTGCCCCGGTGATCGTGATCGAAGGCCTGTTCGCCCTGTACGACGCCGACCTGCGCGACATGATGTCGCTGAAGATCTTCGTCGACACCGCGCCCGACGTGCGCTTCATCCGCCGCATGCAGCGCGACATCACCGACCGTGGCCGTTCGGTCGAGCGCATCGTCGGCC
>DAMABW010000609.1:0-2522 GCA_031999925.1 Massilia sp.
GCCGGGACGATCAACGTGTCGGCGGCGAATGGCGGGATCGCCTTTGGCGCCATGTTCGGAGGCCTGAGCGTATCGCACTGGGGCGCGGGCTACGTCGGCTATGTGTCGGCGGGGATTGCGCTGCTGGCGGCGCTGGGCAGTGCGCTGGTGGCAAGGCTCAGGTCCGCCTGATCGTGGAATGCGCCTCGCGGCTCATGGCTTGATGCCAAGGGCCGCCAGGCGCGCCTCGCTCTCGCGCGCGTCGAGGTCGGCCTGGCGCTGTTCGCGCGCATCCTTGCGCCGCATGTACAGGGCGTTCATGCCGAACGTGAGGACGGCGGTGCCGATGCCGACAGCGACGCCGACATCGGTGAGGGTAAGCGATGCGCAAACCGCGCTGATGGCGCCGGCATAGCTGCTGAATTCCGGTACGGTGATCCTGCTCATTCTGTGCCTTTCCATCGGGCCGTGACGACAGCGCCCGGAAACAGCCCCTGCCCAGCGCCGGCAGCGGCCAGATCAATCAACAACGGCGTGCGCGGGCGAAGTACTGACCAGAAAAATCGCCCCGCTTTTGTGCTCGCTCAAACGCCTCCAGTGGATGTATATTAGTCTGACTAATCAAAACGGTCAACAGTCTGACTAATTGACTTGTTTAGTAGTCAGACTAATCGTAGAATGGCATTTTCCACCACGAGTAACGAGCATGCCTGCCCTACCACTCACCCTAGCGCAGCTCGACGACGCTGCCCGCCTGAAGCAGCGCTTCGTTGAATGGCAGAAGCGCCAGAAAGACGCTGGCCAGCCTGCCTCGCAAGAAGCAGCCGGCGAACTGCTGGGCTTTAATCAAAGTGCGCTCAGCCAGTATCTGAACGGCCGCATTCCTTTGAATGTCGGCGCTGCCACGCGTTTCGCGTCGGTGATGGGCTGCGCCGTCGCGGATTTCAGTCCGCGTTTGCAGGAGCAGTTAAGCGATTACGTGTCGGCTGCCATGCCGGATGGCGCGGCGGCAAACGATGGCGTACTGGCCGGGCTCAGGCGCGTGGTGGTCTCGGACGACACGGACACGGTGGGGGTCCGGCTCGTGACCCTGAAGCTGCGCGCCGGTGTCTCGCGCTTCGGCACCGAACCGGTGGTCGAGGACGGCGGCAGCATCCGCATCCCGCGCGTCGACCTCGAGCGCGGCAAGCTGAATGCGGACAAGCTGATCGCGATCCAGGTACGCGGCCAGAGCATGGAACCGCTGATGTTCGAGGATGACGTGATCGTGATCGATCCGACCGACAAGAAGCTGGTGAATCGCGAGCTGTACGCGCTGAACTTCGATGGCGATTGCTGCGTGAAGCAGATGGTCAAGCGCAATGGCGAGTGGTATCTGCATTCGGTGAATCCGGATTTCGGGCCGGTGAATGCGCGCAGTGGGGAGTTCAGCGTGATTGGGCGGGTGGTGTATCAGCCGGGGCGGTCGTTGAGGGGGAGGCTGTAGATCCGTATTCGTTACGGGGTTGCGTTTTGGTTGAACAGTCGCGCTCTTCTACTTCCTGTTCACGACAACAGCGACTGAGATGCTCGCCAGCGCAATCATGACGGTCATGACCAGCGGCGCCAGCCTGAATTCTGGCGCTGGAGGCGACATCAGCAATGCGATGTACCACGGGGAGTAAATGTCAGGGAACATGCTGCGGGCCGGCGTCATCAAAGGCATGAAAATGGCCATCGTCCATGCAAACACGAGGCCTGCCGCTGCACCAGGCGCATGGCTTTTCAGCAGGCGGCGCGTGAGGAGAAACACAAACAGCATGCCGACCGGCGCCGCGTAGAATTGGTAGAGCAGGAAGATCATCAACAACAGGGTGGTGACCATCTCCATTGCTTAGTCTCCTGAATACATGCTGACAAGCACAATAGTAAATACGATGCCAGCAAGGGGGCAACAGCTGGGGTCTGGTATTCGGAAACAATCGCATCGCGCGTAGCACGTCTATGGCGCAAAATGAAAAGGCCTCCATCGCTGGAGGCCTTCGAAATTCTGGCGGAGAGAGGGGGATTCGAACCCCCGATAGGCTATTAACCTATACACGCTTTCCAGGCGTGCGACTTCAACCACTCATCCACCTCTCCTGATGGGTTTCGCGCGAGACTTACCGCGAAGCCGCCTATTATAACAAGGATTCTCGGCTGTACAAGAGCATCTTGGCAAGCGTCTCGCCAGGATGCCGTGGACGGCCCAGACATGAACAAGCGTGAACACACACTCGACTGTCAACGCTTCACCGCCACCGCCGTTGATGCACTATCCCCGTCCGCCCTCAGCCGGACGGCACCTCAGGAGAACACGATGGAAATGAAGAAAATCAACGCCGGCAAGCTGCGCGCCATCGGCTATGACCCGCGCGAGCGCACGCTGCGTGTGGAATTCGACGACGGCACCGCCATCGACTACGCCGCCGTCGGCACCGAAGTCTGGCGCAAGCTCTCCAGCTCAGGCTCCCCCTGGAGCTACTACCGCGACAACATCGAAGAAGAGTTCGCCGGTCGCCGCG
>DAMABW010000610.1:0-2520 GCA_031999925.1 Massilia sp.
CCTGGGCTTCGAAGCTGTTGAAGCCAGCCTGGAAATCGGGCCCGGTGTTCGAGCCGTGATTCGGCCGTTCCTTGTGCAGGTTGACCCGCTCGCCGGCCAGCACTTTCGCCTTGGCCTGTTCGAATTCGGCGTCGCTCAGCGCGCCGGCCTGGTGCAGTTCGTGCAAACGCCGGATTTCATCGGAGATCATGGCATTTCCCTACTGTGATGTGGAAGAAGGCGCCCCCAGCTGTGCCGGGGGCGCCCTTGCCTTCAATTACAGGTCGAGCAGCAGGCGTGCCGGATCTTCCAGCGCGTCCTTCATGGCGACCAGGCCCAGCACGGCTTCGCGGCCGTCGATGATACGGTGGTCGTACGACATCGCCAGGTAGTTCATCGGACGGATGACGATCTGGCCGTTTTCCACAACAGCGCGGTCCTTGGTCGCGTGCACGCCCAGGATGGCCGACTGCGGCGGGTTGATGATCGGGGTCGACAGCATCGAGCCGAAAGTGCCGCCGTTCGAGATCGAGAAGGTGCCGCCGGACAAATCGTCCAGGGTCAGCTTGCCTTCTTTCGCCTTGGCGCCGAATTCGCCGATCTTCTTCTCGATCTCGGCGATCGACATCTGGTCGGCGTTGCGCAGGATCGGCACCACCAGGCCGCGCGGCGAACCGACGGCGATACCGATATCGAAGTAGCCGTGGTAGACGATGTCGTTACCGTCGACCGACGCGTTCAGGATCGGGTATTTCTTCAGTGCGGCAACGGCGGCCTTGACGAAGAAGGACATGAAGCCCAGCTTGACGCCGTGCTCTTTTTCGAACTTGTCCTTGTACTTGGCGCGCAGGTCCATCACCGGCGCCATGTTGACTTCGTTGAAGGTGGTCAGGATCGCGTTGGTCGACTGCGATTGCAGCAGGCGCTCGGCGATACGGGCGCGCAGGCGGCTCATCGGCACGCGCTCTTCCGGACGGTCACCCAGGGCGACAGGTGCCGGTGCCGACACTTGCTGCAGTGCTGGCTTGGCGGCGGCAGGAGCTGGTGCTGGAGCAGCGGCTGGCTTGTTGGCCACGGCGCTCAGGGCGTCGCCCTTGGTCACGCGGCCGTCGCGGCCGGTGCCGGTGGCATCCGATGCGCTCATGTTGTTGTCGGCCAGGATCTTGGCGGCGGCCGGCATGGCGACGTCGCCCTTGCTGCCGGTCGAGGCGGCTGCCGGGGCAGCAGCTGGTGCCGAGATCGATGCATTAGGAGCAGCCGAAGGAATCGCTTTCACTTCCAGCGGGCTGGTCTGTGCCGACGCTTCGGTGTCGATGATGGCAATGACTTCGCCAGCGACGACGGTCGCGCCGTCGGCCTTCAGCAGTTGCACGATCACGCCGGCGCCCGGGGCTGGCAGTTCCAGGACCACCTTGTCGGTTTCGATGTCGATCATGTTCTCGTCGCGCGAGACCGGCTCGCCGACTTTCTTGTGCCACGACAGCAGGGTTGCTTCAGCAACCGATTCCGACAACTGGGGGACCTTGACTTCGATTTGTGCCATGTAAAACTCCGTTTGATTATTCTGTTTGTCTATCTTGCGAAAATGCCCGGTCAGCCAGAGCGGCCAACCGGGCGAGACGAATTACTTAGTCAGGATAAAGCCCTTGAGCTTCGAGAACGCCGTGTCCAGCAGTTCTTTCTGCTGAGCCACGTGTTTGTCCGAGTAGCCGACAGCCGGAGCCGCCGAGGCCGGACGGCCGGCGTAGGCCAGGCGCTGACCTTCGTCCATGTTTTCGAAGATGTTGTGCTGGATCTGGAACAACGGACCCTGGTTCTGCGGTTCGTCCTGCGCCCACACGATCTCGGTGGCGTTGCTGAACTTCTTCAGTTCGGCAGCGAAGGACTTGTGCGGGAACGGGTACATCTGCTCGATGCGGACGATCGCCACATCGCTCGAACCGCGGGTCTTGCGTGCGTTGACCAGGTCGTAGTACACCTTGCCCGAGCAAACGATCACGCGCTTGACCTTCGAGGCTTCGATCTTGTCGTCGCACTCGCCGATGACGGTCTGGAAACCGCCCTTGGTCAGGTCCGACAGCGGCGAACCGGCGTCCTTGTTACGCAGCAGCGACTTCGGCGTGAAGATCACCAGCGGCTTGCGGAACTGACGCACCATCTGGCGGCGCAGCAGGTGGAAGATCTGGGCAGCGGTGGTCGGCTGCACGACTTGCATGTTGTTGTCCGCGCACAGTTGCAGGAAGCGCTCGATGCGGCCCGACGAGTGTTCCGGACCCTGGCCTTCGTAGCCGTGCGGCAGCATCATGACCAGGCCCGAGGCACGGCCCCACTTCACTTCGCCCGAAGCGATGAACTGGTCGATGACAACTTGCGCGCCGTTGACGAAGTCGCCGAACTGGGCTTCCCAGATGGTCAGGGTGTTCGGTTCGGCGGTCGAGTAGCCGTACTCGAAGCCGAGCACCGCTTCTTCCGACAGCACCGAGTCGATGACGGTGAACTGTGCCTGGTTGTCCGACACGTTGGCCAGCGGCAGGTAGATGC
>DAMABW010000611.1:0-2509 GCA_031999925.1 Massilia sp.
CCAGCGGCACGAAGTCGGGCACGACCATGATCAGGCTGAGGCACAGGAAGGCAAACGCGTTGCTGTGCAGCGCGAACAGCACGTGTTCGCCATAGCGGCGCCCGGAGCCGAGATACAGCAGTTTCAGGAAACCGGCGAACACCGGCATCAGGAGGAAGATCGCGTACGGCGCGTAGCTGAAGAAGGCGCGCTTCAGGGCGTCGTTGCGGACCTCGTTCGGCAGCTTGCCGAAATGGTCCATCTTCGCGGCCAGCGACGGGGATACACGGTCCGCCAAATTGCGCAGGTCGTTTCCGTCGTCATCGAGTTCGATCAGGGCGGGCTCACCCGTTTTCTTGTCCGGCGCCCTGGCGGCAGGCGGCGGCGCGCCACCCGCCTTGTCCTCGCCAGCCGGCGCCTGCTGCACCACAGGCGTCTTCGGCTGGGCCGCTTCGGTTTCCCTTTCCTGGGCGCCGATGTGGATGCCGCCGAGTTTGAACAGCGCAAAGAAAATGATGCTGAAGCTGAGATACAGGCGCAGCGGCTCGACGTAGCGCACGCGGCGTCCCTCGATGTACTCGCGCGTCAATTGCCCTGGCTTGAACAGGAGCAGCTTGACCGACTGCCACAGCTTGCCTTCCAGCGCCACGTAGTGCGCCACGAATTCGTGCAGGAATTCGCGCGCGCTCGGCACGTGCAGCTTCGCGGCCTGGCCGCACTCCTCGCAGAAATTACCGTTCAGGGCAGTACCGCAGTTGAGACAGTTGGCCGGGCTGTGGTGCAAGTGGGCTTCGGATTTCACGGACTGGACGGGACGAGAATGGCGAAGTCTTCATGTTATCCAGTTAATTGCAAAAAAGCATCACAAACCGGGGATTCAATTGCGCGACTGTGGCAGGCGCGACGCGTTAGGATTCATGCAAGAGTGAGCAACGGGAGAGTACCCATGGTTACCGAAACCAAAGACCGCTTCGTCAACACCGATGCGAAGATCGAAAACGACGGCGTCAAGCGCGAGCCGCACGAGCGCGACGAGTCGCCCGACGGCCAGGACACCGAGCCGCGCGGCATCATCAAGCAGGCCGCCGAAGACCTGGCGCAGGGCCTGGTCGACACCGACGCCCGCAACACGCCCGGCGTGAGCGAAGCCGTCGACCCGAAGCCCGGCGCCACCGGCCAGGCCAACCCACAACCCGACCGCCATCGCTCGATGCGCGATCACGATTCTGTCGAGCCCGTACCGGGCAAGAACCGATAAAGGAGAACACATGACCATCAAACGCAATGGCAGCGCCGTCTGGAGCGGCGGCCTGAAGGACGGCAAGGGCGCGGTCTCGACCGGCAGCGGCGTGCTGAAGGATTCGCAGTACGGCTTCAACACCCGCTTCGAAGACGGCCCCGGCACCAACCCGGAAGAACTGATCGGCGCCGCCCATGCCGGCTGCTTCACGATGGCCCTGTCCGGCCAACTCGGCCAGGCCGGGCTGACGGCCGAGGAACTGCGCACCACCGCGACCGTGTCGATGGAAAAGGTCGAGGGCGGCTTCAAGATCACTGCCGTGCACCTCGACCTGGTGGCGAAGATTCCCGGCGCCAGCCAGGAGGCCTTCGACAAGGCGGCCACCACCGCCAAGGAAAACTGCCCGGTGTCGAAGCTGCTGAATGCCGAGATCACGCTGGCGTCGCGGCTGGAAAACTGATTCGTTGATTCGGGTGAATGGCTCGCGCCACACTGGCGCTGCCTTTCACCCGCGGCGCTGACCGTAGGCTGGGGTCATTGATGCCCCCAGCATCAATGACCCCAGCCTACGAGATACGTCAACGATGGAATGACGCCGCTGGAGCATCACGCGACGGGCATCGCATTTCCCGCCATGCCCACCTCCGGCAAGGTTCGCCCCGAACGCATAAAATTGCTGCTTTCCGTTTCCTCAGAAGGACACCACTCCATGCGCATCCTGCACACCATGCTCCGCGTCGGCGACCTGCAACGCTCGATCGATTTCTATACCCAGGTCCTCGGCATGAAACTGCTGCGCACCAGCGACAATCCCGAGTACAAGTACAAGCTGGCCTTCCTCGGCTATGGCAGCAATCCGGACCACGCCGAACTCGAACTGACCTACAACTATGGGACCGACAGCTACGACATGGGCACCGCCTACGGCCACATCGCGATCTCGGCCGAGGACATCTACGCCACCTGCGACGCGGTACGCAATGCCGGCGGCAACATCACGCGCGAACCAGGCCCGGTCAAGGGCGGCACCACCGTGATCGCCTTCGTCACCGACCCGGACGGCTACAAGATCGAGTTCATCCAGCGCAAGGACAACGAAGGCGGCGGCGGCCTCAGCAACTAAGAGGCAACCGAGCCAGCCGGCGAAAATCGGCCCTGCCCGGCAGGGCTGGACGCTTGCTGTTAAAATTCTCGCGCCTGTCTTTGCAGGCAATTAATACGTCTTCGGGGCGGGGTGGAATTCCCCACCGGCGGTAAGGTCTGCAAAGGCCAAGCCCGCGAGCGCCTGCC
>DAMABW010000612.1:0-2482 GCA_031999925.1 Massilia sp.
GCTTCGGCACAGGCAGCGCTCCCTGTGCCGAAGCCGCTTGCGTGCGGGGCGCCGTTGCCGGTTGCCGGGCACGCTGGAGGGCGTTCGACAGGAAAGCCCGTCATGATACCAAGAAATATCTACCAGTTATCATCTGGTTGCATTGTTGCAACTACAGATTGTCTTTAAAGATGATAACCATGCCAAGCCTGCGGCCAGTGTGGAATGGATGGGCGCCGGTCAGCGCCCTGCCGCGCGGTTGCCACCAGGCTCGGCCGGGGGCGGCGCGCTGACGACGCGGTTGCGCCCGCCCGCCTTGGCCGCATACAAGGCGGCGTCGGCGCGCGCCATCAGAGTGGTGAGCGTATCGCCTTCTGCCAGCATCGCCACGCCGATGCTCACCGTGTAGGGGATCCGGACCCGGCCGGGCGCCGATTGCAGCGAACGGTCGAGGGCGGCGCGCAGGCGTGCGGCAACCGCCAGCGCAGTCTCCAGGTCCGCCTCGGGCAGCAGCACGGCGAATTCCTCGCCGCCCAGGCGCGCGCAGACATCGACCTTGCGCACCACATCCTGGGTCACCTTTACCAGCTCGCGCAGCACCAGGTCGCCGACGGCGTGGCCATGGGTATCGTTGATGCGCTTGAAGTGGTCGACGTCGAGCAGCAGCAGGCCCAGGCCGCCGCCATGGCGCACGGCGCGCGCCTGCTCGCGTTCGGCCAGCGCGAAAAAGGCGCGCCGCGACGCGGCGCCGGTGAGGAAGTCGTGGTCGGCGGCGTGCACGGCGTCGGACACCATGCGCGCGTTCGCCATCATCACCGCGCCCAGGGTCAGGCCGGGCAAGGCCAGGGTGCCGAGGGCGAAGAAGACCAGGTTCTGGGTCGTGGGTTCGAGGAAGGCCGCGGGTACGTCGGCCTGGAAGGCATACGCCACGCCGCGCACCAGGTGGCCCAGCGCCAGCACCTGCGCCGCCACCCGGGTGTACAGGTAGGGGTAGCGCAGGCGCGCCGGCGCATGGGTGGGAATGCTGAGGCTGATCGTATAGCAGATGATGCCGTGGAACAGCGAGACGGCAACCGTGCGCATCGGCAGCGAATCGACGCCGTAGTGGAAGACCGCCACCGCCGCCACCGTCAGGGCGCAACCCGCGGCCAGCAGCCGCACCGGCACGCGCAGGCCGAGATGGCGCCGGAAGCCCGCCAGCATCAGGCAGATCGCCACCGCGAATAGGCCGTTGCCGGCTTCGATCGACAGGACATCGGGAATGATGCCGCGGCAGGCCGCCAGCAGCAGGGCCAGGATGGCCAGCGCGTTCGCCTGCGCCCATTCGCGCACGCCCTCGGTCTTGCTGCCTGACAGCGAGGTCAGGACGAACAGCATCACCACGGCCAGGCCTGTGGTGATCAGCAAGAGACTCAGGGCACTTAACATAGACGGAACGACAAGGACGGGCGCGGCAGCCCTGCCCGGCAAAGGCCGGCCAGGCTGGGCAGGTCCGGAGGATGGAACATGCGTGCGCCACCCGGGCGGCGCGATTGCCGGCCATATTACCGCAAATCAACAGCTTGAAGCAGGATAATGAGCGGAATTATTTGCAGGCTGCCAAGGGCCGGAG
This sequence comes from Massilia sp., assembly GCA_031999925.1. GTDB lineage: Bacteria > Pseudomonadota > Gammaproteobacteria > Burkholderiales > Burkholderiaceae_D > Telluria. The sequence goes on from DAMABW010000612.1 coordinate 1,592, forward strand.
GGGCGCATCGCGTGCCCTGCCCTGCGGCGTTCAGGCTGGGGAACGGGGCGGTGCGGCGTCTTTCTTGGCCGCGCGCTTGCGGCGCGAGTCCTTGGGGTCGGCGATCAAGGGACGGTAGATCTCGATGCGGTCGCGTTCGCGCAGAACGGTGTCGAGCGATTTTTTCTTGGCGTAGATACCGACCGGCTGGGTTACCAGGTTAATCTCCGGGAACTCGGCCAGCACGCCGCTGGTCTCGATGGCCTGGCCAACCGTCGTGCCCGGCGCGACCTGCATGACGCGCAGGAATTCGCGCTGCGCGGTGGCGTAGCTGACATAGACCTGCACGCCTTCGGCGAGCGCTTCAGCCATATACTGCCTCGGCGCGCTTGCTGAAGGAATCGACCATGGTGTTGGCGATCATCCCGAACACGGGGCCGACCAGTTGCTCCAGGATGATGCTGGAGAACTCGTAGTGCATGTCGAAGTCGATCTTGCAGGCGTCGGCACGCAGGGCCTTGAAGTTCCAGGTGGCTTCCAGCATCTTGAACGGACCCTCGACCAGGTGCATCTTCATCTGCGTCGGGCGCTGGTTGTGGTTCGAGGTGGTGAAGCTCTGCTTCACGCCATGGAAATTCACCTGCAGGCTGGCGACCAGCTTGTCGTCGGTTCGCCCAAGCAGCTTGACACCGCTGCACCAGGGCAGGAACTTCGGATAATCTTCCACCTTCGCGACCAGATCGAACATCTGTTCAGCGCTATAGCCTAAGAAAACTGATTTGTGCACTACTGCCATTGGTCAACCGTTTGTTATGATGTTGGATAAGTTGCATTTTGCGCCAATCCAGGCGCGACAGCAGTAGTTTAACCGACCCGCGAGTTTTCGCTATTTCATGAGCATTGTTGATAACA
>DAMABW010000613.1:0-2472 GCA_031999925.1 Massilia sp.
CAACAATCGCGGCACGATCTTCGGCAAGCCCTGGCCTTCCTTGACGAAGGGGCGCATCACGCGCTCGTACGCTTCGAACGCCTCGACCGGTTGGCGCGCCTGCGCCTTGATCAGCGTATTAGCTAATTCCCCTGCCAGCACGTAAGCGCCGACGATCGCCAGTGTGGTCCCGATGCCCGACAGCGGCGTCGGACACCAGGCCGCGTCGCCGGTCAGCACCACCCGGCCATCCGACCAGCGCTCCATGTGCACCTGGCGCAGCACGTCGAAATAGAAATCGTCTGCCTCGTCCATCGCTTGTAATATGCGCGGGAATTCCCAGCCGTCATTCGCGAACTGCTCCCGGATGAAGCGGCACTGCTGTTCGACACTCCAGTCGTTTTCGCCCTCGGGCTTTTTCTGGATGCCGAGGTAGGCGCCGAGCTGGCCGTCGCGCCCGGGCTTCAGCGTGGCGCCGCGGCCATCGACCGTGTTGTACTGGCGCGCATGGTCGCTGTCGCCGGGCTGCTCGGGAATGCTGAAATAGGCGATCGTCAAGTCCATCGGGCGCGGCTTGTTTTCGCCGGGGAATACCAACTCGCGCGTGTGCGAACCGACGCCTTCCGCGACCACGAGCAGGTCATAACGTTCCTCGCGCCCGCTCGCGAAGCGCACGTGCACGCTCGCCTCGTCCTGCAGGACGGCCGCGATGTGGTCGCCGAAACGAAAGCCGGCGCGTTCGCGGGCGGCTTCGTACATGATGCGGGCGATGTCGCCGCGCCGGATTTCCAGTTCGGCGGTCGGGCCGCTGTCGGTGCCGGAATCGGCGGCGTCGAAACGGGCGATGATGTTGTCATCCTCGTCGACCCAGTCGGTGCCGCATTCCTTCGTGGCGAGGGCGAAGGCCTGCTCCTCGAGCCCATGCGGCGCAGGACTTCGCGGCCGTTGCCGCGTACGTCGACGTTCTGGCCGCCATCGCGAAACGCCGCTGCGCGCTCGACGACCTCGACGTCGAAACCGTGTTCGGCCAGCCACCAGGCGGCCGTATTACCGGCCACGCTGGCGCCGGTGACGAGTATGCGATCAGCCATGATGTTCTCCTTTTCAGCAATTACATCATATCTGATATTATTTTGGGGCGGCGGACTCCAGGTTGGCCACCAGGCGGGTGAGCAGGGCGACGAGGGTGGCGGCTTCGGCGTCGCTGAAACCGGCCACGCCGGCCGCGTTCACGTCGAGCAGCACGGTCCGGCCGATGGCCGCGGCGTCGCGTCCGGCATCGGTCAGGCGCACGCTGGCCGCGCGCTTGTCGCTGGCCAGGGTTTCGCGCTCGATCAGGTGCAGGCTTTCCAGCTTGTCGAGCAGGGCCACCATGGCCGGCTGCTTGACGGCCGAGGCGCGCACCATGTCGCGCTGGAGCATCGGCCCCTTCCAGTTCAGGAGCAGCAGGGGGCCGATCGAGGCCAGCGACAAGCCGTGTGCGCGCAGGCGCGCGTCGACTTCGCGATTGAAGACGCGCGCGGCGTGATTCGCCAGGTAGCCGGGCGCGACGGCGGCTTCGGGATGGATGTCCGGATTCATTGCCGAAGGATAGTGCATGCAAGACACTCGCGGCAATGCCGGGAGGCGCACGGGCGCCTAGGCGTGCAAAAACGAAGCGGCGAGCGCCCATGGGCCTCGCCGCTTTTTGTCGTCTTGACGTCTGGCCCGTGATGGGCCGTGCACTATTCGTGATAGTGGTCGTGCAGGGCTTCCGAACTGCCGCCGATCTCCTGGAAGATTTCGTAGGCAATCAGGCCAACCATGCCACTCAGGATTGCAAATACAAACATGTTAAACATACGACTGAAACGCCCTTCAGCATCCCCCTCCATGTAAAGACTACGCTTTGAGCATAGCAGGCGGTGGCGTATTTACAAGAGCGTCGCCGCCCGATTTTTTGCAGTCCAGGTCGCTTGACAAACGGGCTTGCCAGGCGCTGGCGGAATCGCACCCGGGCAGGGCGGCAACGCTGCAATATGCATCATGATCGACTGCGGCGCCGGCATGCCTATATGGTCGTCATCAATTGTGTGACGGCCATTCCGGTATCGCGGCACTATGGCGCAAAAATGCGATTCACGGGGCGTGGACCGCGCTGTCACCAGGCGGTAACGAGGCTGAAACATGTTTGTGACACGCCCGACCTCCCATGTCATCGTTTTCGTGACATGGTTTTTTGCGATGTCATTAACTTGTCATATTCAATCAGTAGACTGCGCTGCAATGACCCCGGAACCGCTCCGGAACGCAGTTTGCACCACACCTTGAAAGGATATCGAAATGCGTATGAAGCACCTGTTCCTCACCGTCGCGCTCGCCGCTGCCACCCTGGCAACGACTGCCCAGGCAGCGAACATCACCGGCGCCGGCGCAACCTTCCCTTATCCGATCTATGCCAAGTGGGCAGAGATGTACAAGGCGTCCAGCGGCACCGGCCTGAACTACCAGTCG
>DAMABW010000614.1:0-2458 GCA_031999925.1 Massilia sp.
CGGATTTGGATGAGGGTCCGTCCGACAGTTCCTACAGACGTATCGCGCCCTCTCCTATTGTCCCTCGCCGCCCACGCGCTACCATGGGTCATCGACATTCAAGGCAGGAGGCCACGATGGGTGAAAACAAAGGTAAAGGTACGAAAGGCCGGAACTACGACGAACTGAGCGGCGTCGGCACCAGCAGTGCCGGCATCACCGGAACCACCGGCAACCTGAACAACGGCGTACGCGACGGCGGCATCGGCAAGCCATCCTCGCGCGACAGCGGCAACCGGGCCGGCAACATGCAATCGGCCGAGATCGACGACGATGTCACGCCGGCGCTCGGCACGGGCAGTCGCTCGGGCGGCGCGGCAGGCAACCAGCAGAGCGGACAGCAGCAGTCCGGTTCTCTGCAGTCGGGTTCGCAACAATCAGGCTCGCGGCAATCAGGTTCGCAACAATCGAGTTCGCAACAATCCGGTTCCCAGCAGTCGGGGTCCCAGCAGTCTCAATCCGGGCAATCCGGATCGCAACAATCCAGCACGCTGCAATCGAAGCGCAGTCTGGACCAGGACGTGTTAGGCAAGGAGAACTGAGGCTAGGGCGGCATCCTCCGCCGCCATGACTCCGACCGGCGCAGGCGCTGCGGTACCATCCGCACGCCTGCGCATCCTTGCGTGCGGCCGGGATTTTCCCGGGCGGCGCCCACCTCTCCCGAGATCCCATGCGAATACTGCTGCGCAGCCTGGTCCTGATCGTTCTTTTTGTCGGCGCCTATGCGTTGTTCGGCCCGTACATCAAGAACGCACTGTACGCGATGCGCCTGGCATCGCAGCCGGTGCCGACCGCGCTGCCGGTGCCGGTGCGCGGCGTCGAGCCGCGTGCCCTGCGCGATACCTGGGGCGGCGCGCGCAGCGGCGGCCGCAGGCACGAGGGCATCGACATCTTCGCCAGGCGCGGCACGGCCGTGATTTCGTCCACCGAAGGCGTGGTGCTGCGCGTCAGCACCAACAACCTGGGCGGCCAGGTGGTGTGGGTGCTCGGTCCGGGCGGCCAGCGGCACTATTACGCGCACCTCGACAGCTATGCCGACATCGAGAACGGCCAGCGGGTCCGTCCCGGCACCATCCTCGGCTATGTCGGCACGACGGGCAATGCCGCCGGCACCCCGCCGCACCTGCACTACGGCATCTACGAAAGCGGCGGCGCCATCAATCCCTACCCTTTGCTGCGCGCCAAAGCGGCGCCGGCGCGCACGACGACGCCGGCACGCTGACGCCATTTGCCTGGCTGTGATGTAATGCAGGCTCGCATACCGAACAGGAGAACCCGATGCAATCCCAGGAACCGCCCCGCCCCGCCAACCCGAGCGAGCTCGACGAAGACACTCTCGCTTTCGTCCGCCGCGTGTTCCAGCATGCGCGCGCCGGCGAGGCTAGCGAGCTGGCGACCCTGCTGGGCCAGGGCCTGCCGCCCAACCTGCGCAACGAACGCGGCGACAGCCTGCTGATGCTGGCCTGCTACCACGGCCACCTCGACGCCGCCCGCGTCCTGCTCGAACACGGCGCCGACCCGGAACTGCTGAACGACGCCAGCCAGACACCGCTGGCCGGCGCCGCCTTCAAGGGCGACCTGGCGGTGGCGACCCTGCTGCTCGACAGCGGCGCCGGGGTCGACGCCTCCGGACCGAACGGCAAGACCGCGCTGATGATCGCCGCCATGTTCAACCGCGTCGACATCGCCCGCCTGCTGCTGGCCCGCGGCGCCGACCCCTTTGCCGTCGACGCCACCGGCATCTCCGCCCTCGACGCCGCCGCGAAAATGGGCGCCGAAGACACCGTCGCCCTCCTCACCTCGATTACCGAAGAGCGATAAAGCGTAGGGTGGACCGGGCCGCGCAAGGCGGCTGTGCCGTCCACGCGTTCAACTAACGCCAGATACGCCCAGCCCTCTGCAAGAATCGTTTACCGATGAATACGTAGGGTGGGGTCAATGGTGCCAGTGGCACCATTGACGAACGTGCCCACGCGTTCAACCGCCACTGGATCATTCGCGCTACAACCATCCCCCGAATATCCAACCGCTCAAAACGCCCCCACATAATTCTCCGCCAGCGCCGTACTCATCGCCCGCGACGCCACCACATTCTCCAGCTCCGCCCGCTGCACCTGCCGCTCGAACGGCGACGCATCCGCAAACGTGTGCAGCATCCTGGTCATCCACCACGAAAAATACTCCGCGCGCCAGATGCGCTTGAGGGCCGCTTCCGAATAACCGTCCAGCCCCGCCTCGCTACCCTTCTTGTAGAAATCGTCGAGCGCCCGCGCCAAAATCTTCACGTCCGAGATCGCCAGGTTCATCCCCTTGGCCCCGGTCGGCGGCACGATATGCGCCGCGTCCCCCGCCAGGAACAGCCGCCCCGAGCGCATCGGCGCGCACACGAAGCTGCGCATCCCGATGATCCCCTTCTGGA
>DAMABW010000615.1:0-2451 GCA_031999925.1 Massilia sp.
ACAACGGCGTCGGCGCCAAGCATCCGCGTGCGCACCGGGGCCTGCTCACGCGGCCGGCGCTCGATGAGGTCAAGGCCTACCGCCACGATGTCGACCGCCGCATGGACGCCCTGCTGGCGCGCGGCATCGACGCCCTTCGCCATCGCCTGCTCGCCGTCGTCGAAGGGCAGCGCGGCGTAGCGCGCCCAGGCCTTGTCGCTGGCGGCGAGGAAGCCTTCGGCGCGGACCAGCGTATCGGCGGCATTCGGCGCGTCCGGTTGCAGCGCGACGCGGTCGATCGACAGGCGCGCGCGGTCGATCTGGATCTGGGCATCCATGATGGACTTCATGGAGACCATCGAATTTTCGTTCACGTTCTTGAGAACGGCGTTGGTGTCGTTCAGGGCCAGGATGCCGGCGACGCCGATGAAGATCATCAGGAAGCTCAGCAATGCCATGGTGCCGATCAGGCGGGTTCGGATAGTCATGTCAGCAATGGGAAAGTCGTGTCAGGGAGTCGTCCATCGGGCGATGATCGAATATCAAGGCCGCGGCGGCGTGACGATGCGTGGATTGATTCAATAACAAGCGTTAGTAAAATGTGGCGCTGTCAGGTTTGAAACGGACTGGAAACTGACAGGCAAGCGAAATCAGTCTATACAGATGATTTCCGTGCGGCAAAGGATTGATGGCGGGTTTACCGTATAAACGACAGTTTGATTTCTGTTTATTAATGATATGGGTGACGAACAGATATCGGATTTAGCCAATCGATATTGCTTTTTATTTTCTTGTCATTGAAGAGCGATTGATATCCCAGCCTGGCCGTGGACCGGGCGAATTGCTTCGGTTACCACCAATTCAGAGGATTGCCTTCGGCATCGTACATATTGCCGTATTCCCACTGATAACCCGCTGCCTCGCATGGTCCCATCAGGCGTTCGACGTTCGCGAAACCGTGTTTCGCGCTCAAGGCAATCAATAGTAGAGACATGCCGCTGGCCTGCGCGGCATTTTTTGCGACCTCGAACGATCCTCCCAACCCCACTAGCTCATCCGTCAGATGCTGGATGACCGGACGATCCAGGCTGCCGTCGACATACAGGCGCACGACCAGCTGCCCGCCGCGCTCCGTTATCTCATACGCACCGCGATCCTTGTCGAGCAGGCGTATGCAATCCTTCCAGCCCAGCCCGTATGTGAATGCGGGAATGCTGTGGACGATGAATGTATCGGCTTCGATGCCGGACTCGGCGAGAACCACCTCGCGCCTTCCGTTTGCTTCGTCGAACAGCAGCGCAATCCGCACCAGATCATTTTCCATTGTTTTTTCGACGGCCAGTGCAGAGGGATAGCGGTCCTGATTGCCACATGTCGGAGGGGGTCGTGCCTGTGTAGAGAATGGGGCAAGTGTATCAGCGCAAAGACCGGAGCATCCTGCCGGTTGCTGGGCAGACTGCGGAGGAAGCGTCAGGGCTTGTGCCGGCGCTAGTCCGGCGCGCAGGTACGCCGGACACCCATAGGCTGTGCCTTTACCCTGGAGCGCACCCCTTCTAATCCCAGGCAAAAGCTGCCCTGGTAGCGCACCGGACCGCCCGCGGTTTTCGCATTGCGCGCTTCGATCAGCACCTGGTACGGCTTGCCCGTTTCCAGTATGGCCGCCGGTGTTTGCGGCAAGGCTGGCACCCGTCCCGCGTAGGGAATGCACATGCTGTGGGTGACCAGAAACGTGCGTTCGCGTGGCATTGCCATCTTCCACATCGGCTTGCCGCCGGTATCGCTCACGGTCACCGCCTGGAAATCCGGGGTGCCGCCGCGCTTTTCCTCACGCTCCGAGATTGTGAAGCACGGTACGCCGTTCGCCCCTGCCCTGACCTCGGCCTCGCCGATGCGGCGCGCCGCCTGTGCCGGAAGCACGAGGGGAACACTTAGCAGCAGTATCGGCAAAAACTTCATGGCATCGGAAAACAGGAGGTCAGCGAGGCTCTAAGCCTAGGCTGTTGCCGTAGAGCAGCATTGAGAAAACTCAATGCTGGATGGGTAGACGGCGCCGCTGCGGCGACTTGATTGCCAGCGTATGGCAAGCGCTGCCCTTCTCTGCCGCGCCGTGTTCTTGAGTCACTGCCTACGCTTCGACAACGGGATCGGCCAGGTTTTGCAATATTGCGCATTCCTTTACCGAGTGCGGTGCATGGCATCGATCGCGCAATGCGATCAACTGGGTCTCCAGTGTTCGCAGTGAGGCGACTTGCGACTGGATTGCCGCGATATGCCGATCCAGCAGTGCATCGACGCGTTCGCATCCTGCCGACGGCTTCGCCTGCAAATCGAGTAATGCCCGGATGTCCTGGAGCCCGATCTGGAGGGAGCGGCAGTGCCGGATAAACTGCAGGCGCTCGAGATGAACGGGTTGGTAGACGCGATATCCGGATGCCGTGCGCACCGGTTCTTCCAATAGGCCGGACTTCTCGT
>DAMABW010000616.1:0-2440 GCA_031999925.1 Massilia sp.
ATCTGGACGGCGAAGAGCAGGCCGCCTGACTGCTACCCCATCTGTTTTTTTTGTGATTTGTTAGCAAAAAGTATCGTGCGCTGACCCGCTGCAGAATCCGTCTATGATGACGTCATGTCAATAATCAGGCGGGCAGCGAATGGAACAGAAGTGGCCTCAGGAAATCTGGCTGGTCAGGCACGGTCAAAGCGCGGGCAATGTCGCGCGTGACGTGGCCGAGGCGGCGGCCGGGCACATGATCGACATCGCCGAACGCGACGTCGACGTGCCCCTGTCCGAGCTCGGCATCCGCCAGTCCCAGGCCCTGGGCGCATGGTTCGCCGCCCTGCCCGAGGCCGAGCGTCCGAACGTGGTGCTGCACTCGCCCTACGTGCGCGCCGCCGAAACCGCCAACCTGCTGATGCGCCGCCTCGACCGCGAGGCGATGCTGGCCATCCATTCCGACGAGCGTCTGCGCGAAAAGGAATTCGGCATCCTCGACCGCCTCACCACGCACGGCATCGCGCATAAATATCCCGAGCTCTACGAACAGCGCCAGCACGTCGGCAAGTTCTATTTCCGCCCGCCCGGCGGCGAGAGCTGGTGCGACGTCGTCCTGCGCCTGCGCAGCCTGCTCGACACCATCTCGCGCGAATACTGCGGCGAGCGCGTGCTGATCGTCGCGCACCAAGTCATCGTCAACTGCTTCCGCTACCTGATCGAACGCCTCGACGAAGCCAGCATCCTGGCCTTCGACCGCGCCGGCGACGTGCCGAACTGCTCGGTCACCTCGTATGCCTTCGATCCCGAGGCCGGCAAACGCGGCAAGCTGGTGGTGCGCCTGGTGAATTTCGTGGCTCCGCTCGAAGCGACCGGCACCCCGGTCACGGTCAGCAAAGACGTGCCGACGGCGCCCAAGGCTTGATCCCGACACCATGAACGCCATCCAGAGCGCACTTGCCGTGCACGACGTCACCACCGAGCTGTTGCGCGCGTGGCCGTTGCCCATGCCCGGCGAAGACAGCGACAAGGAAGTGCGCGGCCACGTGCTGGTGCTGGGCGGCTCGCGCGAAATGCCGGGTGCGGTCATCCTGGCCGCCACCGCCGCCCTGCGCGCCGGTGCCGGCAAGCTGACGATCGCCACCGGCGCCAGCGTCGCCCAGTTGGTGGCCATGGCCATGCCCGAGGCGCGCGTGATCGGCCTGATGGAGACCGAGGCCGGCGGCTTCACACCCGAGGCGATTGCCCGGCTCGACCCCTTGGCCGACCGCGTCAGCGCTGTGCTGATCGGCCCCGGCATGCAGGACGAAGCGGCCGCGGCCGAACTGGTGCATGGCCTGCTCGAACGCCTGCAGGGCGGCGATACCGCCGTCGTGCTCGACGCCTGCGCCATGGGCACGCTGCTGCACGCGCCGCCGGGCTGGGACCCGAACGCATGCTACCGCTTCGAGCAACCCGTCATCGTCACCCCGCACTGCGGGGAAATGGCGCACCTGACCGGCATCGCGAAGCCCGACATCGTATCCGGCCCCGATGCGCGCGCGCTGGCCTCGGCCGCCGAATGGAACGCGGTGGTGGCGCTGAAGGGTGCGCGCACCGTGATCGCCTCGCCCGGCGGCGAACTGTGGCAGCACGAAGGCGGCAACGTCGGCCTCGGCATATCCGGCTCGGGCGATACCCTGTCCGGCATCATCACCGGGCTGGCGGCGCGCGGCGCCTCGCTCGAACAAGCCGCCTGCTGGGGCGTGGCCCTGCATGCGCGCGCCGGCGAACGCCTGGCCGAGCGCATGGGCGTACTTGGTTACCTGGCGCGGGAGATCCCGGACGAGATCCCCGCCCTGCTCGAATCGGTTGCCGGCACGCGTGCCGGCGACGGCAAGACCATCCGGCCCGCGCCGGGGGAAACGGTCGGACGGGAAGCCGTTTGACTGGTATCAAAATCCGCATGTCGTACCGCGGAATAAAGCAAGATGTGCGCAATCCGACGAACTGACGGTAGCGATGTCAGTCTAATCAAAAGTCGGATTCGTGCACCGAACGGGGCCGCGTGTTGCGTCGGTTCCCTGAGCGTTTCGCCAATGGGCCCAGCGAGGTTCCATGTCGAAACTGAACTGGCGCCGTTAGCCCTCCAGCGCCTCACCTGGAGTCAACGGCACAAGATAGACGTGAACGAGGAGTATAAACAATGAACGCAATGACCAAAGCACCAAAAATCCTGCTGACCGCAGCCCTCCTGGCCACCATGCTGGGCGCATGCAAGAAGAACGACACCGCCAACACCACTGGCGCCGGCGACACCTCGGCAACCTCGCCGAGCTCGACGTCGGGCACCAGCGGCACCACCGGCACCATGGGTGACACCGGCACCGGCGCAACCGGCACCGGCACCACCGGCGACACCACCGGCACCGGCGCGACCGGCACCGGCACCACGGGCGCAACCGGCACCACCGGCGACACC
>DAMABW010000617.1:0-2439 GCA_031999925.1 Massilia sp.
CCGTGGCCGGCTACGAGCGCGTGCTGCAGATTACCCGCAACCGCTTCAACGTCGGCATCGTCGCACGCACCGACGTGCTGCAGGCCGAAACCCAGCTGGCGAGCGCGCGCAGCGATGAACTGACCGTGGTGCGCCAGCGCGCCCAGGCCGAGCATGCGATCGCGATTTTGCTCGGCAAGGCGCCAGCCGACTTCACGCTGGCGCCGCTGCCCGAGTGGCGCGTGAAGGTGCCCGAGGTGCCGGTCGGCGTGCCGTCGACGCTGCTGCAGCGCCGTCCGGACATCGCCGCCGCCGAGCGCGACGTCGCCGCCGCGAATGCCGACATCGGCATCGCGCGCGCGGCCTATTTCCCGAACATCGGCTTGTCGGCCTCCGGTGGCACGGTGGGCAGCCGCGTCGGAGACCTGTTCTCGGCCTCGAGCGCGGCCTGGTCCTTCGGCCTGTCGGCGGCGCAAAGCATCTTCAATGCCGGCGCCACCCGCGCCAGCGTGGCCGGCGCCGAGGCGCGCCAGCAGGCGGCGGCCGCGCGCTACCGCCAGACCGTGCTGACGGCATTCGCCGACGTCGAGGACCAGTTGACCGCCACGCGCGTGCTGGCCCAGCAGCAGGACCTGCGCCGCCAGGCGGCCGAAGCGGCCAACCTGGTCGAGCAGCAGATCCTGAACCAGTACAAGGCAGGGCAGGTCAGCTACACGGAGGTGGTGCAGGCCCAGGTGACGGCGCTGAACGCGCGCCGTTCGCTGCTGCAGGTGCAGGCCGACCGCCAGAGCGTGGCGGTGTCGCTGATCCAGGCGCTGGGCGGCGGGTGGCAGGTGGGCGATCAGCCGTAAGAGGCCCACCCCACCAAACCTTGAAAAGCGCGGCCTCATGACCACCTTGCGTTGACATTCACTCAACGCAAAGTCTGCCATGTTCAATTTTCGCCATCCCCGGCCGGTCGTCGATGGACGCGCCGTCGCCGTGCAGGTCGTGCAGCAGAAGCAGGCAAGCAAACCGCAGACTGGCGTGCTCGTCATCGACAAGAAGGAGCCAGCGCCCGCGCCGCCAACCGCAGGCACGGACGCTTCGACAAAAACCTAGCTCACGACCGCCGGCGCGCCAGCTGCACCCCGACCAGGGCGGCGATCACCGCCGCGCCCAGCGCCAACTTGGCATGCCCCTGCGGCTCCGGCCGCAGCCCGTGGCTGCGGATACCGTCCGCGCTGCGCGGCGGCTTGTACATGCTGCCGGTGGTATTGCCGGTGCGGTCGGCGCGGCGGCTCCAGGTATCGAGGAAGCGGCCCATCAGCGAGGTGGTGGCCGGCGAGGCCAGTTCGCCCAGCTTCAGCATCGAGGCCGGTGCGCCGATCACGGTGGTGGCGCGCGGCTTGTCGGCCAGCTTGACGACCGCATCGGCCACCGTTTCCGGGTCCAGCACGCCGGGCGGGTAGGACAGGCGGGCGCCGGTGTAGTTGCCGGCATGCTCGAAGCCTGGCGTATCGACGAAGGTCGGGTACACGTCGCAGATATGGATGCGCGGCTGGTCGCGCAATTCTCCGCGCAGCGCTTCGCTGAAGCCGCGCAGGCCGAACTTGCTGGCCGAGTAGGCCGCCGCATACGGCGAGGCGATGAAGCCGCCGGCCGAGATCATGTTGACCCAGATGCCGTGGCCCTGGCGCCGGAAGATCGGCAGCACGGCATGCGCGTCGTGCATGTGGCTGAGCAGGTTGGTCTCGACCACGCGCCGGTGGTCGTCGAGCGGCACGTCGTGGTACTTGCCGACCACGCCGATGCCGACGTCGCTGAACCAGAGGTCGATCCCGCCCAGGGTCTCGTGCGCCTTCGCGGCAAAGCGCACCACGGCGTCGGCGTCGGTGACGTCGACCACCTTGGTTTCCACCATGCCGCCTGCTTCGCGGCAGCGCCAGGCGATGTCCTCGAGGCCCGCCTTGCCGCGCGCGCCCAGCACCAGGCGCGCACCCTGCCTGGCGAAAGCGATGGCGGTGGCGGCGCCAATGCCGCTCGATGCGCCCGTGATGACGACGCGGATGTTCGTTTGCTTCATCGTGTTCACCTTTTTCGATATGTTGAACACGATGGTGCCCCAGCTCGCGGTTTGTCGGTCGCACGGCTTGCATAAGGGCTCTTTCCCAGCCTGCTGTGTTATCTTGACGGCAAGTTAACGTCGGTAAGCGAGCAAGCATGGCCAGCGGCCACACCTTTACACTCTACCTGGCGTTGCGCGACGACCTGTCTCCGGTCGAACTGCAGACGCTCGACTACCTCTTCAACGGCCGCGCGGATGCGCCGGACGAATGGCCCGAGCATGCTTTCCTCGAGCTGGAGACGGCGCCATACCCGCTGGGCGGCCCGAGCGTGTTTCCGCCTGGCGCCTATGTCTCGGCAAGCTGGCGCGCGAGCGACCACCCCGGCATGTTCTCGGGGCTGCACTTCGTTTGT
>DAMABW010000618.1:0-2428 GCA_031999925.1 Massilia sp.
GGCGCCGGATTTCGTGGTCGAGCGGGCCTACGCGGCGCTGGAGGCCGGCGCCAGCGAAATCGCGGTCGACGAATGGACGCAGGGGATCAAGCGCGGCCTGTCGAACGAACCCGGCATCTACATCGGCATCTCTCCCGATTCTGCACGCTGATCCTTTTCGGACAACCACCATGACCACTCCTTCCATTGCCCCGATCCCCTTGAGCACGAGCGCCCAGGCGGGCGCCTCGCCCTGGCCCATCTTCTGGATCGCCAGCATCGCCGTCTTCCTGGTCTCGCTCGACGCCACCCTGCTGTACGCCGCCTTCGGCCCGCTCGGACGCAGCTTCCCAAGCGCCACGCCGGCCGACATGTCCTGGGTGCTGAACGCCTATACCATCGTCTATGCGGCCATGCTGGTGCCGGCCGGCGGCCTGGCCGATACCCACGGCCGCAAGCGCGTGTTCCTGATTGGCGTGACGCTGTTCCTGGCGGCGTCGGCCGCCTGCGGCATGGCCGACAGCGTGGGCTCTTTGATCGCGGCGCGCGTGGCGCAGGCGCTCGGTGCGGCGCTGCTGACGCCGGCCTCGCTGTCGATCATCCTCGACGCCTTTCCAAAGGAGAAGCGTGCGGTGGCGGTCAGTTTGTGGGGCGCAGTCGGCGGGCTGGCGGCGGCCGTGGGGCCGAGCCTGGGCACGACCGTCATCGAGCACTTCGGCTGGCCGGCGGCGTTTTACCTGAACCTGCCGCTGGGCGCCGTGTCGCTGTGGTACGGGGCGGCGCGCCTGCGCGAGGCGGGCGGCGCGGGGAACCGGCAGCGGGTGGACGTGGTCGGCATGCTGCTGCTGATCGTGGCGGTGGGTGCGTTCGCGATGGCGATCACGCAGTCGGAATCGCCGCACTGGAGCCGAATCGAGCTGACGGTGCTGGCCTTGCTGGGCGTGGCCGGGCTGGGCGCCTTCATGCTGTGGGCACGCACGGCCAGGGCGCCGCTGGTCAACCTGGCGCTGTTTGCGAACCGCAGCTACAGCCTGGTGAACCTGGCGACGCTCGCCTTCGGCACCGCGTTTGCGCTGATGTTCTTCTCCTACTTTGCCTATCTGACGAAGGTCTGGCATTACAGCCTGCCCGCCGCCGGCCTGGCCGTGACGCCGGGGCCGCTGACCGTGGTACCGACGGCGATCATCGCCGGGCGCATCGCCGCGCGTTACGGACACCGGCGCGTGCTGGTGCCGGGTGCGCTGGTGTATGCGTGCAGCAGTTTGTGGCTGTTGACGATGGTGGGAAGCGAACCGCACTACCTGACCCAATGGCTGCCGGCGGTGCTGCTCAGCGGGACCGGCGTGGGCATGGTGCTGCCTTCGCTGGCGGGTGCGGCTGTGGCCAGGTTGCCGCCGGCGCAGTATGCGGTGGGCAGCGCGGTGAACCAGGCGACGCGCCAACTGGGCGGGGCGCTGGGGGTGGCGATTGCCGTGGTGCTGGTGGGGTCGGCGACGCTGAAGCGGGCGGATTTCGTGCCCTTGTATGCCTTGCACGTGACACTGGCGCTGCTCACATGTGGCTTGTGCCTCGGCGTGAATACCCGCAAAACAGGTGAATAAGCTTGGCGCTGCCTCGCCGTATGCGGATGGTGGGTTCGAGAACCCATCCTACAATGTAGGGTGGGGACTCGTCCCCACCGATCAAGACGAGACGCCGCCCATCCCACGCAAAACGGCCACCTGGCCGACGATGGGCACGCCGTTCTCGCTGCGCAGCGGGGACGCCTCCAGCAGTGCAACCCGGAAGCCGTGCGCCTCCGCCAGCCTGCGCAGGTAAGCGGCCGAATGCGCATACCGGTTCGACGCCTGCAGCACGAAGTCCTCGTCCGCGCAGGTCTCGGTCGAAAAGCAGAACGCGCCACCTGGCCGCAGCACGCGCCTGACTTGTGCGAACACGGCGGCCAGGTCGCCGAAGTACACGAACACGTCGGCGGCCACGACCAGGTCGACCCCATCGCTCTCCTGCGCCAGGAAGGCGACGATGTCGGCGCAGGCAAGGCGGTCGTACAGTCCTGTCTCGCGTGCCTTGTCCAGCATCCGCTCCGACAAATCGACGCCCACCAGCACGCGCGCGCCGGGTTTCAGATACGGCGCGCACAGGCCCGTACCGCAGCCCAGGTCGAGCACATCGCCATTCACCGTCACCTGCGCCTGGCGCAAGGCGGCATCGATGGCCGCCGGCGTGCGGTAGTCCAGCACCCCGGTCAGGTGCTGGTCGAAGTGCCCGGCATACTGGTCGAACAGCGCCTTGACATAGTCTTGCGGCGCGCGCTCGGGCGTGCTGCCCACGCCAAGCGCGGCAAGCGCGAAGTCGACCTGGCCCGTATCAACACCCTGCTCGCCGAGTATGCGGCGCGCGGCCTTGTAGGCGTCGATGGCGTCTGGCTTGCGCTCCAGGGCCGCCAGTG
>DAMABW010000619.1:0-2414 GCA_031999925.1 Massilia sp.
GCGATACAAACGAAGGGCAGGGCAAGCAGGTGGCGCATCGGGCATCCGGTCAAATCGATCGCCTGACTATAGCAAAACCACAACATGTTGTGGTTTTGATCTGTCTCATCCGCGTCATACAGCCGTCATATTCGCTGGCTAGACTTCCGCTCGTCACTTAACCAACCCCGAGTTACGACAATATGAAAATCAAGCACATGTTCAAAACGATGATCGCTGGCGCTGCTGCAGCAATGGTGATGTCTTCGGCTTTCGCTGCCGACGTGACCGGCGCGGGCGCAACCTTCCCGTACCCGATCTACGCCAAGTGGGCCGAGTCGTACAAGGCAGCCACCGGCACCGGCCTGAACTACCAGTCGGTCGGCTCGGGCGCTGGCATCAAGCAGATCAAGGCCAAGACCGTCGACTTCGGCGCCTCGGACATGCCCCTGAAAGCGGCCGAACTCGACGCCGAAGGCCTGATGCAATTCCCGGCCATCATGGGCGGCGTGGTCACCGTGGTCAACGTCGACGGCGTGGCACCAGGCCAGCTGAAGCTGACCGGCCCGATCGTGGCCGACATCTACCTGGGCAAGATCACCAAGTGGAATGCCCCTGAAATCACCGCCATCAACCCGGGCGTGAAACTGCCGGACGCCGACATCACCGTCGTGCACCGCGCCGACAGCTCGGGCACCTCCTTCCTGTTCACCGACTTCCTGTCGAAGACCAGCCCTGAGTTCCAGCAAAAAATCGGCGCCAACACCGCCGTGAAATGGGCAGTCGGCGTGGGCGGCAAGGGCAACGAAGGCGTCGCCGCCAACGTGCAGCGTATCAAGGGTTCGATCGGCTACGTCGAGTGGGCCTACGCCAAGAAAAACAAGCTGTCGCACACCCAGCTGAAGAACAAGGACGGCCAGTTCCTGCAGCCTGACGACGAGAACTTCAAGGCTGCCGCCGCCAGCGCCGAATGGACCAAGACCCCGGGCTTCGCCGTCATCCTGACCGACGCCGCCGGCAAGAACAGCTGGCCGATCACCGGCGTGTCGTACATCCTGATGCACAAGGCCCAGGCCGACGCCACCAAAGGTAAAGAGGTCGTGAAGTTCTTCGACTACGCCTACAAGAACGGCGCCCCTGCTGCCGCCGAACTGGACTACGTGCCGATGCCGGCATCGGTCGTCAAGCTGGTGCAGGATGCGTGGAAGGCCAACCTGAAGGATGCATCGGGCAAGGCGATCTACTGATCACACTGATCGATCACAGGACGGGGCGAGAGCCCCGTGTCGGGCTGGCCGTGGGTGACTTTGCGGCCAGGTTTTAGCGGCGGTTCCAGGAATGGGGCCGCCGCTTTTTTTCGTATGTGGATGGATTGGATCGTCGGCCATGTACCGTGATGTGGGCGTAGGGTGGGTACTCGTACCCACCGGTTGCCGCGGCCGTTATCGATAACCGGGCAACGCATGGTGGGTTCGAGAACCCACCCTACAAAAACGGCTCCCGAAGGAGCCGTCCATTACAACGATGCTGCTGGCTTACACGTACGCCGCAAGCGCACCCTTCATCTTCTTCAAGGCCGCCGATTCGATCTGGCGAATCCGCTCGGCCGACACGCCGAACTCCTCGGCCAGCGTATGCAGCGTGGCGCCCGAACCGTCGTCGTTGGCCAGCCAGCGCGCTTCGACGATGCGGCGCGAACGCGGGTCGAGCTTGCCCAGCGCCGTTTCCAGGCCTTCCGACTGCAGGCGGGTCACCTGCTCGGCTTCCAGCACCTTGGTCGGTTCCTGCTGGTCCGACGACAGGTAGGCGATCGGCGAGAACTTGTCGTCTTCGTCGTCGGTCGGCGCTTCCAGGGCGATGTCGCGGCCCGAGAGGCGGGTTTCCATCTCAATGACTTCCTCGCGCTTCACGTCCAGCATCTTGGCCAGCTCGTCGACCTGGGTGGGCGTCATCGCGTCCAGGCCCACTTTATTGCTGCGCAGGTTGAAGAACAGCTTGCGCTGGGCCTTGGTCGTGGCGACCTTCACCAGGCGCCAGTTCTTCAGGATGTATTCGTGCATCTCGGCCTTGATCCAGTGCATCGCGTACGACACCAGGCGTACGCCCTGGTTCGGGTCGAAGCGCTTCACCGCCTTCATCAGGCCGATGTTGCCTTCCTGGATCAGGTCGGCGTGCGGCAGGCCGTAGCCGAGGTAGCCGCGCGCGATCGATACCACCAGGCGCAGGTGGGACAAGACCAGTTTTTGTGCGGCGTCGAGATCGTTTGCCTCGCGCAGCCGCTTCGCCAGCGATACTTCTTCCTCGTGGGTCAGCATTGGCAGACGGTTCACCGCGGAAATATACGCGTCGATGTTACCGAGATTGCCGGTGAAGCCAAGTCCCAGGGCACGGCTGCTGGTGGTCGGAACCAATGCGGATTGTGCGGACATTATCTT
>DAMABW010000620.1:0-2414 GCA_031999925.1 Massilia sp.
ACGAAAAGGCCTTGTTGACCTCGACGAATTCATAGTCGACCGCGCGCCCGGATTCGTCGCGAATCATGTCGATCAGGCAGAAGCCCTCGTCCATGGTCTCGATCAGGGCGTGGTTGGTCTGCTCCAGGCGTTCGCGCAGCAAGTGCTCTTCGGTCACTTCCTTGCAAATGACGAGCACGCCGCGGATGCCGGCCTCGTCCTCGATCGGGCTGTAGCCGTAGGTCCACCAGATGTTGTCGCGCACGCCGTTGCGGGTGAGCGGCACCAGCCGGTCTTCGTGCCAGGTCGAGCCGCCGGCCATGACGCGTTCGATATCCGGCCCGATCAGGTGCCAGGCCTCGGCCCAGCATTCCCGGCCCGGCTGGCCGAGCGCCTGCGGATGGCGTTCGGGCCCCATCGTCTGGCGGTAGGCATCGTTGTAGA
Source organism: Massilia sp. (assembly GCA_031999925.1). Classification (GTDB taxonomy): domain Bacteria; phylum Pseudomonadota; class Gammaproteobacteria; order Burkholderiales; family Burkholderiaceae_D; genus Telluria. The sequence continues at coordinate 424 of DAMABW010000620.1, forward strand.
ACTGGATCAGGTCCTCGCCCCACCAGATGAACATCGGGTGGTTGCTCGACAATAGCAGGCGCAGCAGGGTCTTCAGTGTCGACGGCCAGGTGTCGGGCGTGCCGAGCGGATGGCCGCGCCAGTCATGTTCGCGCATGAGGGCGCCCATTTCGCCACCGCCGGCGAGAAAGCTGTATCGCGAAGTCAAGTTGGTCCAGTCAAAAAGAGGGTGGGCGGCAGAGGTACCGTCCATCGTGGACCTGCCGCAGTGCCTGCGTTGGCCCGGCTGTGCCGGCCCGCGGGCGGCAACAGATAAAATTGATAACGGCGCAATTTATCATATTCAGGTAGCTTGCTGCGCCGCATCATCGGAATCTGTAGCGTCGATGTGCCAGGCTGCGACAACAAGGCATGAGCGAAACAGCAATCTGAAACGAGTTACAACAACTGCCCAGCATTTGCAAGCGAAAACGACACAAATCGTCCAGAGTAGTTGACAATTGGCGTTGTCAATCATGCGCACTTTGGGTGTCGGGTAGAATTATTTATTTCCATACAGAAATTTCTTTATCATGGACAGATTCCCCGATGCGTTTGCGGCGGTGGCCGGCTCGCTCAAGCTGTCCGAGCTGATCGGATCGCTCAGCTATGCGCTCGACCTGACCGAAGGCCAGCCCGAAGGCCATTGCGTGCGCTCGTGCTGGATCGGCATGCATGTCGGCGCCAGGGCAGGGCTGAGCGGGCAGGAGCTGTGGGAGCTCTACTATACGCTGCTGCTGAAGGACGTCGGCTGCAGCAGCAACGCGGCGCGCATCTGCGAGCTGTACCTGACCGACGACCTCGGTTTCAAACGCGACTTCAAGGCGGTGCGCGACAGCACCCCGCACCTGATCGCGTTCGTCCTCAAGCACACCGGCTTGAAGGCCGGCCTGTCCGAGCGCTTCCGCGCCGTGCTGACCATGCTGCGCGAAGGCCGCAGCACGGCCCAGGAACTGATCGTCACGCGCTGCTCGCGCGGCGCCGAGATCGCACGCCTGCTGCGCTTTCCCGAGTCCGTGGCGGCCGGCATCTACAGCCTCGACGAACACTACAACGGCAAGGGCAAGCCGGCGCGCCTGAAGGGGAAGGCGATTCCGGTGTATGCGCGCATCGCCATGCTGGCCCAACTGGTCGACGTCTTCCACACCGCCGGCGGCAAGGCGGCGGCGCTGGCCGAACTGCGCCACCGCAACGGCACCTGGCTCGATCCGGACCTGGTGCGCTGCTTCGACGCCGTGGCCGCCAGCGACGATTTCTGGACCATGCTGGCCGACCCGGCACTGGACGCCACCGTGTTCGCGATGGAACCGGCCGAGCACACGATGCCGATCGACGACGACTACCTCGACGACATCGCCACCGCCTTCGGCCAGGTGGTGGACTCGAAGAGTCCCTACACGGGCGGCCACAGCGCGCGGGTGGCGCTGTACACCGACATGATCGGCGAGGCGCTCGGCCTGTCGCCCGAACGGCGCCGCTGGCTGAAGCGCGGCGCGCTGCTGCACGATGTCGGCAAGCTGGGCGTGAGCAACAGCATCCTCGACAAGCCGGGCGCGCTCGACCGCGACGAGTGGGCGGCCGTGCGCCGCCATGCCGAGTTCACCGAAACCATCCTCGGGCGTATCGCCGCCTTTGCCGAGCTGGGGCGCATTGCCGGCGCCCACCACGAACGCCTCGACGGCGGCGGCTACCCGCGCGGCCTGGCGGCCGACCAGATCGACCTGGAGACGCGCATCATCACCACCGCGGATATTTTCGACGCGATCACCGCCGAGCGGCCGTACCGCAAGGCGATCCCGCCGCAAGAGGCATTGCAGATGATGGAGAAGACCGTCGGCACGGCGCTCGACGCGCGCTGCTTCGCGGCCTTGAAGGAAGCGGTGGCGCGGGTGGAGTTGTAAAGCCAAACCTGCGGCCTTGACCGTACGGTGTGTAAAGGCAAAGTAGAAATGTCCGCTTTCAGCAAAGTAGAA
>DAMABW010000621.1:0-2408 GCA_031999925.1 Massilia sp.
GGCGGCGGCATGCCCCGCGCGATCGGATCGTGAACCGCGCAAGCCGTATGCGTAGGAAAAAATCTTGCACCAAGACCGCCAGTCTCAGCCGACACCCCTATGGGACCAGTCCTACGGTCCGACGGCTTGCCGGCTGTGCCAGCCTGGCTTCCGGGTGTCTACCATGTACCTTTCTCAGCCGACTGCGGGCTGATTGCAATTCATAAGGAGGAACATCATGGCATCGAACAACCAGGGTGGAAACAAGGGTAACAAGCAGGCTGGCGACACCAGCAACCGCGGCTTCGCATCGATGGACCCGCAACGCCAGCGCGAGATCGCCAGCGCAGGCGGACGGGCGGCGCATGCCTCGGGAAACGCGCATGAATTCACGTCGGAAGAAGCACGCCGCGCCGGTTCGATGAGCCACAAGAACGACGGCAACAACCAGAGCGGCGGCCGCGGCAACCAGCAAAGCGGCGTTGGCCGGGGCGATAATGGCGCCAACAACCAGGCCGGCAACCAGGCCAAGGGGACGCAAGGCGGCACGCCCGAGCAGCACGCCCGCGCAGGCGCGCAAAGCCACAAGAACGACCAGTGAATCGTGTAGGCCTCAGCCTACCCGGCAAGACCGGATTGGCAAGGCCGTACAAGGCGTTTTGTGAATCCGGTATGGCCTGAGCGACGCGTTCGCGGCGCCGCGCTCAGGCCGCCATCAAGGCGAGCAAACGCGGCAATTCCACCGGCTTGACCAGGTGGGCATCGAAGCCGGCGCGCGTCGAGGCCTCGATGTCCTGGGCCTGGCCATAGCCGCTGAGCGCGATCATTGTCGCGCCGGCGGCGTTCGGCATGGCGCGCAGGTGTTCGACCAGGCGGTGGCCGTCCATGCCGGGCAGGCCGATGTCGAGCAGGTAGACGTCGATGGCCTCGCTGGCCGCACGCCGCAGGGCCGCCGCCGGCGTTTCCTCCACCGTCACGCGGTGCCCGGCCGCGCCCAGCACCACGCCCAGCGATTCGGCGGCGTCGCGGTTGTCGTCGACGATCAGCACGCGCCGCGGCCGCATCAGGGGCGCCGGTTGCGTCCCGTTTTGCGCCGCATCGCCCGGCATGGCCGTGGCGGACGCCGCGCCGGCATGGCGCGGCAGGATCACGGTGAATTCGCTGCCCAGTCCCAGGCCGGCGCTGTCGGCTTCCACGCGCCCGCCATGCAGCACGATCATGCTGCGTACCAGGGCCAGGCCCAGCCCCAGGCCGCCATGCGAGCGGTCCGGGGTGCGCTTGGCCTGGGTGAACAAATCGAACACGTGGGGCAGCAAGGCGGCTTCGATGCCGATGCCGTTGTCGCGCACGGCCAGCCGCACTTCGTCGGGCGTGGTGGCGAGCGACACCGCGATGCGTCCGCCTTCCGGCGTGTACTTGGCGGCATTCGTCAGCAGGTTGGCCAGCACCTGCACCAGGCGCTTGCTGTCGCCGATCACGAGCGCGCGGCCGGGCCCGACCTCTTCGACCAGGGTATGGCGCTGGCGCTCGATCAGCGGGCGCGCCTGTTCCAGCGCGCCGTGCAGCACCGTGCGCATGTCGACCTCGACCCGTTCGAGTTCGGCCAGCCCCCGGTTCACGCGCGACACGTCCAGCAAGTCGTCGACCAGTTCGACCATGTGGCGAACCTGGCGCCCGATCACATCGCTCGCATGCGCCAGGCGCTTCGGATCGTTGCCCGACAGTTTCAGGATCTGGGCCGCGGTGCTGATCGGCGCCAGCGGATTACGCAATTCGTGCGCCAGCATCGCCAGGAACTCGTCCTTGCGGCTGTTCGCCATGCGCAGTTCTTCGGAGATGGTTTTTTGTTCGTGGATGTCGGTCATGGTGCCCATCCAGCGCAGGATGCGTCCCTCGCCGTCGCGCACCGGCAGCGCGCGCGTCAGCACCCAGCGCCATTCTCCGCTGCGGTGGCGCGCATGGTGCTCGATTTCGAACGGCGCGCCGCCTTCCTGCGAGGCGAACCAGGCCTTGTGCAACGCTGGCAGTTCCTCGGGATCGGCCAGCGCCTTCCAGCCGGTGCCATGCAGGCTGTCCGGCGCCACGCCGGCAAAGCCGCGCCAGCCTTCGTTGGCGTAGTTGAACTTGCCGTCGGGCGTGGCCGACCAGATCATCTGCGGCATGGCGTCGGCGATCGTGCGGAACTTCGCCTCGCTTTCGCGCAGCGCCTCTTCGGTCAGCTTGCGCTCGGTGATATCGGTGAACAGCAGGGCCACGCGGCGTCCGCCCGGGTGGCTGATGCGGCTGGCATACACGCTGAACCAGCGCCCCATCGCCGAGGAACCCTCAACGAAGCGGCGCGCCACGCCGGTGACGGCGATCTCGTCGTAGATGTCGACCCAGCGCTGTTCGAGCTGGGGCACCAGTTCGCGCGCGCGCCGCCCCACGCA
>DAMABW010000622.1:0-2404 GCA_031999925.1 Massilia sp.
TACCAGCGCGTGCGGCGTGCTCAGGTCGCGCAGGGCGTCGAGTGCCCGCTCGGCCTTGCCTTCCTCGTAGAGCGTCATCCCGAGGGTGGCAACGACCAGCGCGAACATCAGGATGCCTTCGCGCGGCTCGCCCAGCAGCAGATAGAGCAGGCCGGCCGCGAACAGCAGCACGAACATGGGTTCGCGCGCTGCCTGCCAGAGAATGGCGCGCCAGCCACGGCGTCCTCCGGAGGGAAGCACATTCGGCCCGTCGCGTGCGAGGCGGCGTGCCGCCTCGTCGCTGCCGAGACCGGTCAGTGCGTCGGCTGTGGGCAGACCCGGACCGGTGCCGGTTGGCTCCCGGTATCCCATCAGCCGGGTGCCCGCATGGCGGACGGCGACGCCTCGGTGAGGCGCCCCCGCGCATGGGCGATGTGCGGCCGGTAGACCATGACGGGAACCGGAGAGTAAGCCAGGACACGCTGCGTCACACTGCCGGCGATCAACCGGCTCAGACCCCGGCGCCCATGGGAGGCAATGAAGATCAGGTCGCAATGGTGGCGCTTGGCCACTTCGATGATCTCGTCGGCCGGCGAGTAACCGTACGCGGTGAGCGCGGTGCAGGCAACACCGGCGCGGCGTGCGGCGTCCGACACTTGTCCGACGTAGTGCTGCGCCTGTTCGAGCAGCACGTCGACGCCGAGCTCGGCGCCTGCCGCGACGGCTCCTTCGGCCGACAGCAGCACGGGTTCGGGGTAGGCGACGGAGAGCGCGACGATGTTGCCGCCACAGGCCTGTGCGAAGGAGATCGCTGCGTTGGCCGCGACCGCTGCCAGCTCGGAACCGTCGGTTGGAACCAGAATGCGTTGATACATGGCCGTCTCCCGCAGAGAGTCTTATGCGCCGCATGGCCGCTCTACCAGAATGGGCGGCCAGACGGATTAGGTCTTTGATGCAAATCAAATACGCCCGCGCCCCGGAAAGCTGGCGTCAGACGCACCAAATTCGTTGCCGGTGCCCGACTAGATTTGATCCATATCAAGGCTTTTTAAGGTAGAAGCTCCCATCCTGATGTGGAACAGAGCCTGGTCTCGCAATTGCTGCAGGGGGGAAGATGTTTCGCACGATACTTGTCGCAAGCGACGGATCCTGGATGGCCGAATGTGCAGCGCGCGTCGCCGTTGGGCTGGCCCAGAGTAACGGCGGCCGGCTCGTGGCGCTCTCGGTCGCGCATCCTGCCGTTGCAAAGCCGGGCGGCATGGAGACGCAAGCCGATCTCGATGCGGTGTTTGCGTGCGCGCACCAGGATGCCATCGATCGCGCAGCCCGGGTGGCGGGATTCGCACATGAAGCCGGCGTGCCTTGCCAGGCGGTCACCGCCATCTCGGCTTTCCCGGGCGACGAAATCATCCACGCCGCAGAGCAGAATGGCTGTGACCTGATCGTCCTCGGTGCGTACGGCGGGCGTACCGTCCCGCCTGTCCTTGCCGGTGGCGTCGCCCAGCAAGTACTCGCCTATGCGCCGGTCCCGGTCCTGATGTTGCGCGACGCCGCCCGCCCGGAGAACGGGCTGTGACCGGATAACGTCCTCATCTTTCAAGGAGCTGCCATGTTCAAACGCATCCTGATTCCTACCGACGGTTCGTCCGCCTCGCAGCGGGCCATCCTGGCCGGCGCATCGCTGGCCAGGGAGACCGGCGCCGAGATCATCGGGCTGACCGTCACCCCACCGTTTCACACCCTCAGCGCCGACCCCGAAGTGCTCGAATCGACGCCCGCACAATACGAACAGCAGGCACGCCAGCAGGCCGAGCGGATCCTGGCCGACGTCGAAAGCGCTGCGCGCGAGGCGCAGGTGCCGTACCGGATCGAGCACGCGAGCGGGGACAGCCCCTACGAGATGATCATCTCGACCGCGCGCGACGCCGGCTGCGACCTGATCCTGATGGCCTCGCACGGGCGCAAGGGGATCAAAGGACTTCTCCTGGGAAGCGAGACGCAGAAGGTATTGGTGCACAGTGCGATACCGGTGCTGGTGTACCGCTGAACCGCCTGAGCGGCTTGCCTGTCCATGTCATGACGACGGCTGGGCCGGCGCAGGACCCACCGCGACGCGAGCAGCAGCAGCCCCCCGCTCCAGAGTACAGACGCGGCCGGTTCCGGCACCGGGCTGAGCAGCGCGGGCATGCACTCGAACGCGTTGTCGGCGCGGCAGGCCAGGGATGCAATCTGACGCCCTTCATTGATCGCACTGGTGCGCGTGATTTCCCAGCCATTGGGTGCGACCAGCAGGGTATTCAGGTCGACCAGTTCGCCCACTATCGTCGGATCGCTCTAACAGGGTCACTCGTATCCCTACGCGGGAAAGCGCCAGTGCTGTCATCAGTCCGGCGAGCGATGCGCCGACAATGACTGCATGGCCCCG
>DAMABW010000623.1:0-2403 GCA_031999925.1 Massilia sp.
CGGCATGTCGAACGGCTGGTACCTGAAAGTGCATACCGAGCCGCGCTACATCGTCGCCCGGATCGACAACGACGCGCCGATCCGCCTGTATGCCGTCGCACCGTATAAATTCGTTTCGCAGGACGCCAGGGTGGCGATGGAATTCAACCGCGGAGCGGGAGGTGAAGACATGCTGATGAGCTATGTGCCGCAGACCGGCCTGGCCCGGGTGGAGCTTGCCTCAAGCCCGCTGGCGCAGCGCTGAGCCGCGAACGAAAAAAGGCGCCGCAAGCGGCGCCTTTAGTGCTGGCTACACGTCGGCTCAGTCGACGTTGCGGCCGCGCGCCTTCAGGGCGGCGCGCACGCCACGGCCGTAATCCGGATCGGCCTTGTCGAACAGGCGCAGCTGGCGTTCCAGGATGACGTCGGTCACCTGGCTCAAGGGACCGGCCAGGTTGTCGAACAGGTTCTGCTTTTCCTCGGCGCTCATCAGGCGGAACAGGTTGCCCGGCTGGGTATAGTCGTCTTCCTGGCCGCGGAAGTCGAAGCGGCCGGCGTTGCCGTGCAGCGGCAGCTCCTCTTCACCGTGGCCCATGCCGAGGGCGCCCTTGCCGACCGCGTTCACCGGATCGTAGATCTGGGCCGCGCCGACGTCGGCGATCGCCATCGCGCCGTCGCGCTGCTGGTTGTGGAAGGGGCAGCGCGGGGCATTCACCGGCAGGTGCTGGTGGTTGGTGCCGACGCGGTAGAGCTGGGCGTCATGGTAGGCGAACAGGCGGCCTTGCAGCATCTTGTCCGGCGAGTAGCCCATACCCGGCGGCACGTTGGCAGGCGAGAAGGCGGCCTGCTCGACTTCCATGTGGTAGTTGCGCGGGTTGCGGTTCAGTTCCAGCACGCCCACCTGCAACAGCGGGAAGTCGCCATGCGGCCACACCTTGGTCAGGTCGAACGGGTTCCAGCCGGTGCGCGCTTCCCAGTCGTCGAGCTGCTGCTGGGTGGCCAGTTGCACCTTCACGTCCCATTGCGGATAGTCGCCGGCGGCGATCGCCTCGAACAAGTCGCGCTGAGCGTGGTCCGGGTCGGCGCCGCCGAGGCGCACGGCTTCGGCGTTGCTCAGGTTCTTGATGCCCTGGCGCGTCTTGAAGTGCCATTTCACGTAGGTGCGCTGGCCGTTCTCGTTGATCAGGCTATAGGTGTGGCTGCCGAAACCGTCCATGTGGCGGTAGCCGTGCGGGGTGCCGCGGCTGGAGAACAGGATCGTCACCTGGTGCAGGCTTTCCGGCGCCTGGCTCCAGAAGTCGAACATCATGTTGGCCGACTTCAGGTTGCTGTCGGGCTGGCGCTTCTGGGTGTGGATGAAGTCGGGGAACTTGATCGGGTCCTTCAGGAAGAATACCGGCGTGTTGTTGCCGACCAGGTCCCAGTTGCCTTCCTCGGTATAGAAGCGCAGGGCGAAGCCGCGCGGATCGCGCTCGGTGTCGGCGCTGCCTTTTTCGCCGCCGACGGTCGAGAAGCGCAGGAAGGTCTCGGTCTGCTTGCCGACCTCGGCGAACAGCTTGGCCTTGGTGAAAGCGGTGATGTCGTGCGTGACCGTGAAGGTGCCGTAGGCACCCGAGCCCTTGGCGTGCACCACGCGCTCGGGAATGCGCTCGCGGTTGAAGTGCTGGAGTTTTTCGATCAGGTGGAAGTCCTGCAGCAGCAGCGGCCCGCGCGGGCCGGCGCTGAGCGAATTCTGGTTATCGGCGACAGGAATACCGGAAGCGGTGGTCATGCGGGGGCGGTTCATGCGTTCTCCTCTTCAAAATTGCGTAATTTGATGAAGAAGATTTTAAATACTGCAGAGCAAAAGATAAATTTGATTGATTTGATTGTTCCGATAGGTAATGCCTAAGCAAGCTCCGCTGCTGACAGAAAGTCCTCGCCAAGCGCCGACTGCTGCCTATACTCAAACGGGGTAAAGCGCGCCAAGACGCCAATCGTCGTTTTTCGAGGGAGACATCATGAAGCGCATGATCATCGGATTTGCCTGCCTGTGGCCGGCCATCGCCATTGCCCAGGCCACGCAGGGCCAGGCGCCGGAGGTGGAAGCAGCGGTGCGGGTGACAGGGACACCTGAGCGTATCTCTTTGCCGCCTCAACTCTACAATGTCTGGTATGACGAGTTCGATACGGTAGCAGGTGACTACACGCTGTCGAACGGGTTGACCATGTCGCTCGGCATGTGGGGCAATCGCATGTATGCGCGTATCGGCAAGGGGGCGCCCTTGCAGCTCGTCGCGGTGTCCCCGTATGTGTTCGTGGGGCGACAGCAGCAGGTCAAGATCGTGGTCCAGGAACCGGACAGGTCCGATAGCAGCCGGATACACGCGACTGTGCTCCTGCCAAGCAGGATGCTGTCGAGTCTTGCTCCGGTACACGAATTCA
>DAMABW010000624.1:0-2399 GCA_031999925.1 Massilia sp.
CGAATACGAGCTTGGCCATCGTGCACTCCTCGTAACTGGATGCGGTCGAGCAGTCCGCTCGACACGATGATTACGGCGCCAGGAATGCGTAGCCGACGTAGGCAGCCAGGACGAGCAACAAGACCATCCAGAACAGCCTTGCTCCCCTGCGCACAGCCGGGTACTTTTTCGCGGCCGCCAGGCCGGTAAGGTCAATCGATAATTCCAGCATCCTGTTTTCTTCCCAGGTGAAGTGATACAAAAAAGTCCGGCTTCCGACTTCGCCCAGCGCCCTGCGGGACTGGAAGCGGCGCGCTTCAGTATAGTCGAACGCAATGCGGTATCGAACAGACGGACCAAGGTCAGGTGAACAGCCGAGGCCGTGTCCGAATGTCAGACCTGACCCCGGCTGTTGCATCTCAGTCGATGCTGACCTCCTTGCGGTTGTCGCGCGAGACGCGGTCGATCATCTTGTTGTACGGGTCGACGCCGACTTCGAAGGGCTGTTCCTTCACCGTCACGGTCACTACCGGGTTGTCGCCCGAGAGCGCGCGCTTCTCCAGCAGCAGCACCTTTTCGTCGGCTTCGTTGGCACCCTTGGCGCGCGCGAACACGCCGATTTCCACCGGCTCGTCGTAGGCGCGGGTGGTTTCCTTGCCCTTGCCGTCGGCTTCCATCTTCGCCAGGTGCAGCTTCATCGTCACGTCCCACTGGCCGTCGCTGCGCTTCTTGGCGCTGGCTTCGACCACGCGGTTATCGTAGAAGACGATCTTCTCGAACAGGTCGGCGATCAGCGCGTGCTTCGAAGGCGGCGCTTCGGCGCGGATATAGTCGAGCAGTTCGGCGGAGGTGGCGAACGGCGACTCCTGGTAACCCTTGTCCTTCAGGAAGCGCTTCAATGCGCGGTTCAGCGCTTCTTCGCCGATCTCGTCGCGCAGGCGGTAGAACACCAGGCTGCCCTTGCGGTAGTGGATGTAGTCCTGGTTTTCCACCCGCACCAGCGGCAGTTCCTCAATGCGCTCGCCGCCGCGCGAACTCAGGTAGCGATCGAGTTCGTAGCGCAGGAAGCGGCGCATCTGGTGGCGGCCGTATTCCTTTTCCATCACCATCAGCGCCGAATACTGCGACAGCGATTCGATCAGCATGGTCGCACCCTGCACGTTCGCGGCCGTCACCTGGTGGCCCAACCACTGGTGCGCCATTTCGTGGGCGGTCACATAGAACACGTAGTCCAGGTCTTCCTTGTCGCGCAGGTCGGCGATGAAGCCGATCGATTCCGAGAACGGGATCGTGTTCGCGAACGACTGGGCGAAGCTCTGGTAGTTCGGAAACTCCAGGATGCGCACCTGCTTGTGCTGGTAAGGCGTGAACCGGGTCGTGAAGTAATCCAGCGCCTTCTGGGTGCCGGCGATCATGCGGTCGACGTTATACGCGTGCTTCCTGTCGTGGTAGATCTCGATCGGGATGCCCTTCCACTCGCCCTTCTTCACCTGCCAGTCGGCCGACAGGTAGGCGAAGAACGGCATCATCTTGCGGTCCATCTTGTAGCGGTAGTAGTTGCGGCCGTTTTCCTGCCAGGTCTTTTGCAGGTAGCCCGGCGCCAGCGCGATCTGCTTGCCGCTCGTCGAGACGGTCGTCTCGAAGTCGATCCAGTCCGCGTCGCCGCCGAACATCGTGTTGGCGCGGGCGGCCTTGTCTTCCAGCTTGGCCATGCGCTCCGGTTCGCCCAGGCCGCGCTTGCGGCGCTCGTTGCGGTCGCTCAGCTCGTAGCCCGGCTGGTAGCCGATCACCGGGAAGAATTCGCGGTTGTTGAAGAAGGTGCCGTTCAGGTTGACCGTGTCGGCCACGCCACCGTTGCTGAAGCCCGGGCGGCGTACGTCGACCACGAAGTCGAGCGGCAAGCGGGCGCCCGGCGCCAGAGGCTGGGCCAGCTTGATGATGGTGAAGCCGAAGTCCTTGTCGGCCAGCTCGACCTTGTGCGCCGGCAGGCCGGACAGGGTGGTCGGGGTGTCGGGGTTCAGCTGCAGGCGCAGGGTGTCGAGCGGCTGCGCGGTCTTGTTCTCGAGGACGTAGTGGCCGCGGATCGCCACCCGGCGCTGTTCAGGATAGATGTCGACGTCGGCGCGCACCTCGACCATCTTCGGATGCGGCAGGTCCTTGTACTTGCGGTAGGTCTGTTCGTACCTGGCCTGCTTGTCCATCGCCACGTCGCCGGCTTCGTAGCGCGCCAGCGTATTCGTGTTGTGGAAGATCCAGGCGCCGACCCCGGCAAAGGCGATGCCGCAGGCGGCCAGCGCCACGCCCGACGCGCCTTTCAAGCGGCGCCCGGCGGTACGCACGCGCGTGCGCCAGTCGGGCGACAGGCCGCGCACCCAGAAGGCCTGGGCCACGATCAGCGCACCGACGACGAACAGGCTCCA
>DAMABW010000625.1:0-2397 GCA_031999925.1 Massilia sp.
CGAGATCGCCGCACCGAACAGCGTCGACATGGTGCTCACCTTCCGCAACCTGCACAACTGGGTCGGCTATGGCGACGACTCGGTGAAGACGATCTTCAAGGAAATCCACAAGGTACTGAAGCCGGGCGGCGTGCTGGGCGTGGTGGACCACCGTCTGCCGGTGTCGATGAAGCAGGACGAAAAGGCCTCGACCGGCTACGTGCATGAGTCGTATGTGATCAAGATGGCCGAGAGCGCGGGCTTCAAGCTGGCGGGTCGTTCGGAAGTGAATGCGAATGCCAAGGACAAGGCCGACCACGACAAGGGCGTGTGGACGCTGCCGCCGGTGCTGGCGAACAAGGACAAGGACCGCGAGAAGTACATCGCGATTGGCGAGAGCGATCGGATGACGTTGAAATTCGTGAAGCAGTAAAGTGAACGGGGCCGATGGCCCCGTTTTTCATATGGCAACGGCAATCGCGTCCGTTTGCGTTATCGATGCAGGTGACCGTAGGGTGGGCACTCCGTGCCCACGCGGACGCGTGATACGTGTTGACTACGTTTGATGCCGGCGGCCCGCACAGCGTTGGCAGTCGTCCAGGATAGACGTTAGCGCCTGTTCTCCGAGACGCGCTGTCTCGGTTCCGGCGACGCGTCCAAAACCCGGCCGCCGATGACATCACCTTCCGCGTGGGCACGGAGTGCCCACCGTACGGTACAAGCCAACAATGAAAAAGGGGCCGCGGCCCCTTTTCTGTTACTTCTTCGCTGCCGCCTTCACCGGCGTAAACAGCAGGTCATGGAAGTCATAGCTGAAGTCGGTCTCCTCGGACACCGCCTTCATCTTCACATGATCGATGCTGCCGTCATGGTCCAGCGAGAAGGTCGCATACGCATCGGCATTGAAGTTGCGCTCCTTCCAGCGCACGATGAAGGTATCGTGCTGGAAGTGCTCCATCTCGCCCGTCAGATCAGGCGTCTTCGAGAACGACATCACCAGCTTGTTGCCATTGCGCTTGACGTTCATGATGCCGTACCACGGATCCTCGTACTGGCCTTCGTAGGCCGACAACGCCAGCGACGGCTTCGAGGTCGACGCGCGCGTGGTCGACGCCGACTTCAGCCGCGCCAGCTCCTTGGCGTGCGCCTCCTCCTCGACATCCGACACCAGCTTGATCCAGTCGGTCGGCGTGGCGCCGGTCATGTACTGGTCCATCAACCGGTACTGCAGCGCGCTCAGGGCGCCGCCGCTTTCGGCATTCGTCAGGATCGCGATACCCAGCTTCGATTCCGGCACCAGCAGCACGCGCGAATAGAAGCCCTGCAGCGCGCCGCCGTGCATGGCGACCAGCTGGCCCTTGTAGTCGCGCAGCTGGAAGCCCAAGCCGTAGGCGTAGAAGTTCGGCTTGGTGGACGCCAGCGGGCCCTTCGGGGTGTTGATCTTCATGGGCGTCTGCGCGGTCCACATTTCGCGCGACTGCGCTTCGGACCACAAACGCAGCTCCTTGCCGTCGGCACCCTTGGCGCCGGCCACGCGGCCGCCATCGAGCAGCACCTGCATCCACTTGGCGATGTCTTCGGCATTCGTGTTGATGCCCACCGCGCCGACGGCATTTGCCACCGGCATCGACTTCACGGCGCTGATCTTGTCCTTGATCTTGCTGTGCGCGTTCGAGGCGTTCGGATTGCCCGCGTTCTCCGCCAGGCTGGTGGTGGTCGTGCTCATGCCGACTGGCGTGAGGATGCGCTCACGCACCGTATCACCCCATGATTTGCCGGACTTCTGGGCGATGATCTTGCCGGCCACGATGTACAGCAAATTGTCGTAGGCATAGCTGCTGCGGAAGCTGGTGGCCGGGCGGATGTAGCGCAGCTTTTCGATGATCTCGTCGGTGCTGAAGTTGGTGGTCGGCCACCACAGCAGGTCGCCGGCGCCCAGGCCCAAGCCGCTGCGGTGGGTCAGCAGATCGCGCACCGTCATTTCGCGGGTGACATAGGCATCGTACATCTGGAAGTCCGGCAGGTGCTTGACCACCGGGTCGTCCCATTTCAGCTTGCCTTCGTCGACCAGCATCGCCAGGGCGGCGGCGGTAAAGGCTTTCGAGTTCGAGGCGATCTCGAACAGGGTCTTGCCGTCGACCTTGGCCGGCTCGCCGAGTTTGCGCACGCCGAAGCCGCGCGCGGCGATCACTTGACCGTCCTTGACGACGGCAATCGCGATGCCGGGCACGTCGAACGCCTTCATGGTGCGCGTAACGTCCTGTTCGAGGTCGTAGGCGCTGGCCGGCGCGATGGCGGCGATCGCTGGCGCTGGCGTTTGAGCGTGGGCGCCGGCGGTAGAAAACGCGATCAGGATTGCGGCTGCGAGGTGTTTGAAATGCGGTTTCATCTGTTGCACTCTCTGGTTCCTTTTATTGT
>DAMABW010000626.1:0-2391 GCA_031999925.1 Massilia sp.
TTCTTGCCGCAGGTGCAGATGTTCTTGATTTCCTCGATGTCGTCGGCCAGGGCCAGCAGGTAGGCCGACCCTGGGAAAGGTTCGCCGCGGAAATCGCTGCGCAGGCCGTAGCAGATCACGGGAACGCCGCGCACCTGGGCCACCTGGTGCAATTGCTGGACCTGGGCGGTGCTAAGGAACTGCGCTTCGTCGACCAGCACGCAGCCGACGCTGGGCGTCTCGGCCAGGAAATCGGTGTCGGGGCTGAAGACGTCGACCTGGCGCTGCGGGCCGAGACGCGACGTGATCAGGCCGACGCCGTAGCGGTCGTCGATGGCGGCCGTGTAGAGCTTGACTTGCTGGCCCTGCTCTTCGTAGTTGTGCGCCACCTGCAGCAAGGCAGTCGATTTGCCGGCGTTCATCGCCGAGTACCTGAAATAGAGTTTTGCCACTGTCCTGCCCTGCTTGCCGGATTTGAAATGGCGGCAATTATAGCGTGGCAAGGCAGTTGAGGCCACCTGCCCCGCCTGCCTGACCCGGTGGTTCAAGGAACGGGATTACCCGCGGCGGCGCCGCATCCAGCCGACCACGCCCAGACCGAGCAGCATCATGGCGTAGGTTTCCGGCTCGGGCACCGGCATGGCCAGCGTGACGTCGTTGGCGGTGACCCAGTAATCGCCCCCGCTCGTCAGGGTTACCGAACTCAGCGGCGCACTGGAAACGAAGCCGAGGAAGCTCGACGTGGTGGCATTGCTCAGCGTGTAGTTCAGCGTGCTGCCGTTACTGGCCGAAAACAGCAGTGTGCCGCCCGGCAGGAAACTGCCCAGCACGTCGGAGCCGAAGAAATAGCCGCCGAAACCTGTCACGCCGGGGGCGAAATTGGAAAACACGATGCCGTCGCCATCGACGTTCGTCGACAGCCAGCCGTCGGCGCCGCTGCCCGCGCCATACAGGCCGCCAGGGGCCGAGGCGGTGTAGCTGTAGGCGCCGGCCGTGCGCGCGAACGGACTCTCGTAGAGGTCGATGTCGAGGTCGTCGTAGGTGTCGACACCATAGCCGCCGACAGCGGCGAGGAAGGCGTTGCGGTCGGTATAGACCGTGATCTGGGCCATGGCGCTGGCGGCGCCGCACAGCAGCATGGCGGCGACCAGGCTTTTCAGGACGAAGGGTTTGCTCTGCATGATTGCACTCCTTGGGTTCGTGGATTCGGCTCTCTGCCAGAGTCGAGTACACCGCGTTCCGCGAAGTGTTGCAATCCGATTAACGTTGAATTATTGACACTTTGAGCTGGCTCAGATGTGACGCATGGCCGCGTCAGCTTTTCGAGACGACGCGGGCCGGATTCCCGACCACGGTGGCGCCAACCGGCACGTCGCGACTGACCACGCTGCCGGCGCCGACGATCGCTTCGTCGCCGATGCTTACGCCCGGCAAGATGATGGCGCCGCCACCGATCCACACATTCCTGCCGATGGTTACCGGCTTGCCGCACTCGAGCCCGCTGCGCCTGAGTTCCGGGTCGCGCGGATGGTCGGCGGTATAGATCTGCACGGCCGGCCCGATGCGGGTATCGTCGCCGATCGTCACGCGGGCGGTATCCAGGATCACGCAGTTGTAGTTCAGGAACACGTTCTTGCCGAGGTGGAGATTGAAGCCGTAGTCGCAGTAGAACGGCGGACGCAGCATGGCCCCCTCGCCCACCGTACCAGCGCGCTCCTGCAGCAGCATGTGCCACACGTCGGCGGTGTCGCCCATTGCCGCGTTGTAGCGCGCCAGCCAGGCCGCGCAGGCGGCCAGTTCCACTTGCAGTTCGGGTGCGCTCGGGTGGTAGAGCTCGCCGGCCAGCATCTTGTCCTTCTCGCTGCGTGTCATGGTGCGTCCTTATTGACCTGGGTGGTATTGACGTTCGAGTTGCTTCAGGATGTCTTCCTTGTAGAACAGCACATCCTTGAACTCGCCGCGGCTGTACATTTCGGCCTGGTCGGCGAAGTGCTTCGAGGCCGGGTTGCCGCTCTGGCCGCCGGCGAGAATGCTTTTCGCGCGCAGGCGCGGACCGAACTCGACGGCAGCAACGAAACTGTTGCCGCGGTCGCCGTAGATGCGCTTGGTCTTTTGCTTGGCCACCATGCCGAACGAGGCCAGCGAGCCCCAGTGCGCCGAGGTGAACGCCACCGGGTAGCTCGGCTTGCTGTCGTCGTATTGCTGGTCGACGTCGCCGCTGATGCGCTGGAAGCGATTGATCTCGCCCCAGGGCGTTTGCCAGGTGCCGAAGTCCCGCGTCAATTTATCGCTGGCGCGCCCCAGCGCATCGAGGCGCTCCTGCGAATTCAAGCTTGCCGTGATGTAGTCGACCGAGGGCACGCCAGCGGCGCGCGCCCTGGGCGCGGCCTGGGTCACCATTTCCTGGCCCGA
>DAMABW010000627.1:0-2390 GCA_031999925.1 Massilia sp.
CCGAAGTGGTAACTGAAGGGGTAACTGAAGGGGCGACGGAAGCAGGCGCGGATGGGCGTGACTGCTCCTGCGCGCAAGCCGGCGCCGCCAGCAGGCAGAGCAGGCACAGCAACTGCACGAATGACGACGCCGTCTTCCGACGGACCGCATGACCGGCCACGCTCCCTCCGCACGAGATGAACTCTCATGCGTTAGAACGGCTGGCCCCGTCCCTGGTTCCCGCCGCCAGTCTGGCCCGGATCAGACCAGTAGCGGCCCGCCCATGATTGCCTGGGTTTGCGCCGCTTCGGCGCGAATCTCGGCCAGCATCTCTTCGTCGAGCACGAAGTCGATGGCGCTGTCGCCGTGGGCCGGCGGCTCGGGCGGCGCGGCGCCCAGCGGCGACGGCACCGGCGCATACTGGTTGGCCAGCAGCAGGGTGTCGAGCAGGGTCGAGGGCGGCATGTTGATCCAGCCGCGGCGCAGCTCGCCGATGGCGTCGGCCACCGGCGCCGGCACCGACAGCTTCTTCAGTACCTCGACGGCGACCACGTCCTCGCACAGCTCGCCCCACTTCTCGGGGTCGTCGTCGAGCAGGCCGGGAAACTCGTCGGCGCGCGAGAGCAGGTAAAAGCCGCCGACTTCATGGATGATGCCGGCGAACAGGGCGGTGTCCCCGTTGACGAAGGTGACGCGCCGCGCCAGCGCCTGGGCCAGGGCAGCGACGTGCACCGTGTGCTCCCACAGCTGCTCGGCCTTGGCGCGCAGGCCGGGGTCCTTGATGCGGCTGCCGAACTGGCGCACCACCAGGCTGGCCACCAGGGCCTGCAGGCGACGGTAGCCGATGCGGATCACGGCCGCGCGCACGTTGGTCACGGGTGGGCCGCCGCCGCCGGAAAACGCGGCCGAGTTGGCCAGCGCCACGGTGCGCGCGGCCAGTTGCGGCTCGGCCAGCACCAGGCGGATGGCTTCGTCGAGCGGACAGTCGGGATCGTCGAGCGCCTGCTGCAGGCGCAGCACGGCGTTCACGCTGGTGGGAAAGGTAATGTCACCGCGGGCCGCCTGGGCCACGATGAATCCAAAGGCTTCGAGTTTATTCACCCGAAAATTATACCGCGCCATCCCGGCCGGGTAAGCGCCTACACGGGCGCCGGCATCGGCCGGGCGACCGGGCGACGATAAAAAGCGACAACGGCGTCCACGTCCCGGCCGCCGCGGATGGCGGCCGGGCGCAAACAGCGCGCTGCAACGGGCGGGTGCAGCGCGGGCCGATCGATGCTTACTTGACCTTGATCGCGCTCTTCACGTTGGTCACGCCATCGACTTCCTTGGCCACCTTGACGGCCTTATCGGCCTCGGCCTTAGATTCGACGAAGCCGCTCAGCATCACCACGCCCTTCTCGGTCTCGACATGGATCGCCATCGATTTCAGGTCGGGTTCCTTGAAGATGTTGGCTTTCACCTTGGTCGTGATCGCGGTGTCGGAAGCGGCCACGGCGGTGCCACGGGTGGCGTCGCGCGTATTGTCAGCAACCTTGTCGGCGGCCCTGTCGGTCGCGCGGTCGGTGCGGTCTGCTACCGTGGAAGCGGTGTCGCGCGTTTTCTCGCCGGCGGTCTGCATCGCGTCTTTCGTGTTTTCCCGGGCGCTGGCAGCGGCCTGGCGGGTCTTGTCGCCGAGGTTGTCGACCGCGCTTTCGGTTTTCTGGGCGATGGTCGAGCCGGCCGCGCGCAGGCGTTCGCCGGCGCCGTCCAGGCCGGTCTTCTCGGCGACGGTGGCAGCGGCGGCCTTGGTCTTGTCGACGGCGGTCGAGGCCACTTCCTTGGTCTTGTCGACGGCGTTCGAGGCCGCGGCGCGGGTGTTGTCGGCGGCGCGCTCGGTGGCGTTCTCGGCGCGGTTGGCCATGGTGGTCACATTGCCCTTGCTGTCGACCAGGCAGCCTGCGGTCGAGCCGCCGGTGGCCTGCTCGCACTTGGCCACCGCCGCGGCCTTGGCCGGGTCCTTGGTGTCGGTGCTGGCGATCAGGCCGGCGCTGCCGCTCGAACCCATTGCGGTCGAGCCGTCGCGCCCGGCCTTGGCATCGGCCAGCGCGGCGGTGTGCACCGACTTGGCGTTGTCCATGCAGCTGTCCTTGTCGGCGCCGCTCTTCGCATCGCATTTTTCCTTGGCGAGATCGTAGTCGGCGTCGGCGACTTTTTCGCGTGCATGGGAACGGGCCGACTCGCTGTTTTCGTGTTTGGCCACTGCCTGCGATTCGCCGCGCGCACGGGCCACCTTGGCTTCGGCCACGCAGATGTCCTTGTCGTTGCCCTTCATGGCGTCGCACTTGGCGCTGGCCGTCTTGTAGTCGGCCGAGACTTTCTGGACGGCGTCGCGGTAGGCCGCCGCATCCTGGGTTTGCGCCTGGGCAGCG
>DAMABW010000628.1:0-2387 GCA_031999925.1 Massilia sp.
GAGGCGGAGAATTTCTTCATCAGTTTGGCGCGGTGCATCTCCACCGTGCGCGGGCTGAGGTCGGTCTCGCGGGCGATTACCTTGCTGGTCTTGCCTTCCACCAGCAGCGCCGCGATCTCGCGTTCGCGCGGCGTGAGCTCGGCTGTGACGGGGCGCTTTTCGCTCACGTCCTCGAAGGTCCAGACGCCGGCGCCGAGCGGCTCGGCCGGGTCCAGCGAGCGGCCGGTGACATGGCACCAGAACAATTCCCCATCGCCGCGGCGCATGATGCGCTCGTCGGAATAGCGCCCGCGCGCATTCATGATCGGCACGATGCGGTCGCCGGTGCGCAGGAATTCATCCATGGTCGGGTACAGCACGGCGAAGGACTGGCCGTCGAGCTGGCCGCGTTCGTAGC
This sequence comes from Massilia sp., assembly GCA_031999925.1. GTDB lineage: Bacteria > Pseudomonadota > Gammaproteobacteria > Burkholderiales > Burkholderiaceae_D > Telluria. Next base: position 398 of record DAMABW010000628.1, read on the forward strand.
CGAACATCGATGCCAGCGCTACATTGCCGGACTGGATCACACGGTTCACCGAAATGCACATGCCGACCGGGGCATGCTGGAAAATCATTTCGTAATCAATGGCGTATGATGAATTCATCTGATGCAGGTCGACTGGGGAAAGAGTTCCGCGTGAGGCGGTATTTCTACGGTATTGTGCTTTGCGCAAGCGTATTTTATGCTGGCTCGCTCTACTCTGCAGGACATAAAGAGCTTTCCGGGCTTAACTCATAAAAGGGACGGGTATGAACAAAGTGTATCCAGACGCGGCATCGGCGCTGGCCGGCGTCGTGCAAGACGGCCAGATGGTTGCGGTCGGCGGCTTCGGCCTGTGCGGCATTCCCGAGGCGCTGATCGAAGCGCTGCGCGATTCGGGCGTCAAGCAACTCACGGCCATTTCCAACAACGCGGGGGTGGACGGCTTCGGCCTCGGCCAGCTGCTGGAAACGCGCCAGATCAAGAAGATGATCGCCTCCTACGTGGGCGAAAACAAGGAATTCGCACGCCAGTTCCTGGCCGGCGAACTCGAACTCGAATTCACCCCGCAAGGCACGCTGGCCGAAAAGCTGCGCGCAGGCGGCGCCGGCATCCCGGCCTTCTTCACGAAAACCGGCTACGGCACCATCGTTGCCGACGGCAAGGAAACGCGCGCATTCGACGGCGAACACTACGTGATGGAGCACGCGCTGGTGCCCGACGTTTCCCTGGTCAAGGCCTGGAAGGCGGACAAGGCCGGCAACCTGGTGTTCCGCAAGACCGCGCGCAACTTCAATCCGAACGTGGCCACCGCGGGCAAGGTCTGCATCGCGGAAGTCGAGGAACTGGTCGAGATCGGCGAGATCGACCCGGACCAGGTGCACACCCCAAGCATCTTCGTGCACCGCATCGTCCATAACCCGACGCCGGAAAAGCGCATCGAACAGCGCACCGTGCGCGCCAACTAAAAGATCATTCGGAGACAGAACATGGCATGGACTCGTGACGAAATGGCCGCGCGCGCAGCGAAAGAGCTGCAGGACGGCTTTTATGTGAACCTGGGCATCGGCTTGCCGACCCTGGTCGCCAACTATGTGCCGCAGGATATCGAAGTCTTCCTGCAATCGGAAAACGGCCTGCTGGGCATCGGCCCGTTCCCGACGGACGACGCCGTCGACGCCGACCTGATCAACGCCGGCAAGCAGACCGTCACCGCGCTGCCGGGCGCTTCCTACTTCAGCTCGGCCGATTCCTTCGGCATGATCCGCGGCGGCAAGATCAACCTCGCCATCCTCGGAGCGATGCAGGTCTCGGAAGGCGGCGACCTGGCCAACTGGATGATTCCGGGCAAGATGGTGAAGGGCATGGGCGGCGCGATGGACCTGGTGGCCGGCGTCAAGCGCGTGGTCGTGGTGATGGAACACGTGGCCACGGCCAAGGACGGTTCGACCTCGCACAAGATCCTCAAGAAGTGCGACCTGCCGCTGACCGGCGTAGGCGTGGTGGACCGCATCATTACCGACCTGGGCGTGATCGACGTGACCGGCACCGGGCTGAAGCTGGTGGAGCTGGCGCCGGGTGTCAGCAAGGAAGACGTGCTGGCCGCGACCGGAGCGGAGCTGGACGTGTCGGCGGTGTAAACCTTCGTCGCGTTGAATGAAGAGGGCGCTGACATATCAGCGCCCTTTGTTGTTTACAGCGGCAACGCGCGCATTATCGAGGTACGACCGGATTCGCTGGCGGTAACGTACCGTGGGCACTTTGTGGTGCCGGCATCTAGCCAGCCCCACTGCCCACGCGGTTACGTGCTTGTCCATGGTCCGCTGCTGCGACTATTCGCTCCGTGGCTTCAAGCATGCTGGAGACGTTCGCGAGACGCTTCTCATACGCCGGCAATCCGCTTCGATCTCAATACGGCACGCGCCAACGATGATCATCGTTCCGCGTGGGCACGGGGTGCCCACCGTGTAAAGGCAAAGTAGAAATGTCCGCTTTC
>DAMABW010000629.1:0-2382 GCA_031999925.1 Massilia sp.
GATCGTCGGCGCGGGCCGCAACTTCATCGGCGGCGCCGACATCCGCGAATTCGGCAAGCCGCCGATGGCGCCAGCCCTGCCTGACGTCTGCAACCGCATCGAAGCCTCGACCAAGCCGGTGGTCGCCGCCATCAATGGCGTGGCACTCGGCGGCGGCCTGGAAGTGGCCCTGTCCGCGCACTACCGCGTGGCCCTGCCGACCGCGAAGTTCGGCCTGCCGGAAGTCGCCCTCGGCCTGCTGCCGGGCGCCGGCGGTACCCAGCGTACCCCGCGCCTGATCGGCGCGCAAGCCGCTTTGGACCTGATGCTGACCGGCCGCCATGCCAGCGCCAAGGAAGCCGAGAAGCTCGGCCTGGTCGATCGCATCGTCGCAGGCGACGACCCGGTGGCCGTGGGCCTCACCTATACCCAGGAACTGCTGGATGCGAAAGCGCCCGTGCGTCGAACGCGCGACGCCGAAGCGCTGGCCGACCGTGCCGCGCAAAGCGCCGTGGTCGACGCCGCGCGTGCAGATACCGCGAAAAAATCGCGCGGCCTGTTCTCGCCACTGAAGATCGTCGATGCGGTGCAGGGCGCCATCGACCTGCCGTTCGACGACGGCCTGGCGCTGGAACGCAAGCTCTTTATCGAATGCCTGGACAGCCCGCAGCGTGCCGGCCTGGTGCACGCCTTCTTCGCCGAACGCGAAACGGCCAAGTCGCCTGAAACCCGTGATGCGAAACCGCGCGCGGTCGCCAGCGTCGGTATCGTCGGCGGCGGCACCATGGGCGCCGGTATCGCCGTCGCCGCACTGGACGCCGGCCTGCCGGTGACCATGATCGAGCGCGACGAAGAAGCCCTGGCGCGCGGCCGCAAGAACGTGGAAAAAGTCTACGATGGCCTGGTCAAGAAGGGCCGCATGACGGAAGAGGGCAAGACCGCCGTCATGGCGCGCTGGGCCGGCAGCACCGCCTACGATGCGCTGGCCAATGTCGACCTGGTGATCGAAGCCGTGTTCGAAGAAATGGGCGTCAAGAAGGCCGTCTTCGCCGAGCTGGATCGCGTCTGCAAGCAGGGCGCCGTGCTGGCCACGAACACCTCTTACCTCGACATCAACGAGATCGCCGACAGCGTCTCGCGTCCGCAAGACGTGATCGGCCTGCACTTCTTCTCGCCGGCGAACATCATGAAGCTGCTCGAGATCGTCGTGCCTGCGAAAGTGGCGAACGATGTCGTCGCCACCGCCTTCGAGCTGGCCAAGAAGCTGAAAAAGACCCCGGTGCGTGCCGGCGTGTGCGACGGCTTCATCGGCAACCGCATCCTCGCCGTGTACGGCCAGGCCGCCCACTACATGATGGAAGACGGCGCTTCCCCGTACCAGATCGACAAGGCGCTGCGCGACTTCGGCTACCCGATGGGCCCATTCCAGGTGTCCGACCTGGCCGGCGGCGACATCGGCTGGGCCACCCGCAAGCGCCGCGCCGCCACGCGCGATCCGAAAGCGCGCTACGTGCAGATCGCCGACCGCATCGCCGAGCGCGGCTGGTTCGGCCAGAAGACCGGCCGCGGCTATTACCTGTACCCGGAAGGCGCGCGCATCGGTACGCCGGACCCGGAAGTCGAAGCCATCATCGACGCCGAGCGTGAACGCGCCGGCGTGACCCGGCGCGAATTCTCGGACGAGGAAATCGTGCGCCGCTACCTGGCCGCGATGATCAACGAAGGCGCGAACGTGGTGCACCAGGGGATCGCCCTGCGCCCGCTCGACGTGGACGTGACCTTCGTGCACGGCTACGGCTTCCCGCGCTACCGCGGCGGCCCGATGAAGTATGCCGATACCGTCGGCCTGCCGAAGATCCTCGCCGACATCCAGGAATTCGCCAAGGAAGACCCGATCTTCTGGCAGCCGTCGCCGCTGCTGGTGGAGCTGGTCGAGAAGGGCCAGGACTTCAGCAGCCTCAATCAAATCAAGTAAGCAGATTAAATAAGAGACCCACTCAGGAGACTCGCCATGCGCGAAGCAGTCATCGTTTCAACCGCCCGCACCCCGCTGACCAAGGCGCACCGCGGCGAATTCAACATCACCTCCGGCCCGCAACTGGCCGCCTTTGCCGTGCGCGCCGCAGTCGACCGCGCTGGCATCGACCCGGCCCTGATCGAGGACGCCATCCTCGGCTGCGGCTACCCGGAAGGCACCACCGGCCGTAACGTCGCGCGCCAGACCGTCATCCGCGCTGGCCTGCCGATCACCATCGCCGGCACCACCGTGAACCGCTTCTGCGCCTCCGGCCTGCAGGCGATTGCCATTGGCGCCGGCCGCATCGTGGTCGACGGCGCACCGGCCGTGATTGCCGGCGGCGTGGAAAGCATCTCGCAGATCCGCACCCGCGAAAAGGGCGACTC
>DAMABW010000630.1:0-2370 GCA_031999925.1 Massilia sp.
CGGCATCTTCCGCGTGAAAGCCGATGCAATGAACTTGGGCGCGATCATCGAGACCCTGAGCGACAACGGAAAACGCACCATTATGGTGCAAAAGTACATTCCCGAGATCGTGAAGGGTGACAAACGTATCCTGGTCATCGGCGGCAAGCCGGTACCGTTCGCGCTGGCACGCATCCCGCAGGGCACCGAGGTGCGCGGCAACCTGGCCGCCGGCGGCATCGGCGTGGCCCAGCCGATCACCGAGCGCGACCGCCAGATCGCCGAGGCCCTGGGCCCGGTGCTGGCCGAGCGTGGCCTGTTGCTGGTAGGATTAGATGTGATCGGCGATTTCCTGACCGAAGTAAATGTCACCAGCCCCACCTGCTTCCAGGAGATCACCGACCAGACGGGATTCGACGTGGCCGCGATGTTCATCGACGCGGTCGAACAGCAGGTGACTGAAAGATAATCATGGTAGGGATTTTGCTCCTGACCCACGCACCATTGGGACAGGCATTCATTGCGGCGGTTGCGCACGTATTTCGCGGACCGACCGAGCGCTTCGAGGCCATCGACGTGGCGGCCGACGAAGACACGCGCGCCGTCAATTGCAAGGCGAAAGAGGCGATCGCGCGCCTGGACGACGGCGACGGCGTCCTGGTGATCACCGACATCAAGGGCGGTACGCCGTCGAATTGCTGCAATTCGCTGCACGACGCGGGCCACGTGGAAGTCATCGCCGGCATCAGCTTGCCGATGCTGCTGCGGGCGATCACCTACCGCCGCGACACGCTCGACGTGGTGGTGGAAATGGCGCTGGCGGGCGCCCAGAACGGCGCGGTGCGGGTGGATAACCGCATTCGCGTCGGTTCCTGATTTTTATCGATGTAGACGAGGGCGCCAGGCGTCCTTTTTTTGCGTAACGCGGTTTGAGAACGAAGAAAAAACATGATTCAGCAAGAACTTGAAATCATCAACAAACTGGGCCTGCACGCCCGCGCATCCGCCAAATTCACCCAGCTGGCCGCGAAATACAAAAGCGACGTCTGGCTCACCCGCAACGGCCGCCGCATCAACGCCAAGTCCATCATGGGCGTGATGATGCTGGCCGCCGGCAAGGGCGCGAAAGTGACCCTGGAAGCGGATGGCCCGGACGAAGCCGATGCGGTCACCGCCCTGACTGGCCTGATCAACGACAAATTCGGCGAAGGCGAATAAATGCCCGACGCTGGCCGCTACCGTTCGGGACCATCGATGGCTTCGTTCACGCTTCACGGCATTCCGGTTTCGCGCGGCATTTCGATCGGCCGCGCGCACCTGCTCACGCCTGCCGCGCTGGACGTCAAGCACTACCTGGTTCCGCAGGAGCAGGTCGAAGCGGAAGTGAAACGCCTGCAGGACGCGATCGCCGCCGTGCACCGCAACCTGCAGGAGCTGTGGACCGATTTGCCGAAGGATGCGCCGACCGAACTGGGCGCCTTCATCGACGTGCACGCGCTGATCCTGTCCGACCCGCTGATCTCGGAAGCGCCGCTCGACATCATCCGCATGCGCCACTACAACGCCGAGTGGGCGCTGGTGACGCAGATCGATGAGCTCTCGGCCCAGTTCGACGAGATCGAGGACGAATACCTGCGCGAGCGCAAGCAGGACATCCAGCAGGTTGCCGAGCGCGTGCTGAAGGTCCTGATGGGCACCGCATTGTCAGTGCCGCCGGTGCTGGCCGGCGACGACGACTACCACCCGCAGATGATCGTGGTCGCCCACGACATCTCGCCGGCCGACATGCTGGCCTTCCGCGACCGCAGCTTCATCGGCTTCGTCACCGACGTCGGCGGCCAGAACTCGCACACCGCGATCGTCGCGCGCTCGCTCGACATTCCGGCGGCCGTCGGCATGAGCCAGGCCTCGCGCCTGGTCGAGCAGGACGACTGGATCATCATCGACGGCGACGCCGGCGTGGTGATCTGCAATCCGAGCCAGCTGGTGCTGGAGCAGTACCGCGCGCGCCAGGCCGCGCTGGTGAAGGCGCGCAAGCGCCTGCTGAAACTCAAGAAAACGCCGGCGGTGACGAAGGACGGCACCGCGATCCGCCTGCTGGCGAATATCGAGCTGCCCGACGACTGCCCGCACGCGCTGGAAGCGGGCGCGAATGGCGTCGGCCTGTTCCGCTCCGAATTCCTGTTCATGGCGCGCGGCGCCGATGGCCTGAAGATTCCGAGCGAGGACGAACAGTTCGAACAGTACCGGCGCGCCGTGGTGGCCATGAAGGGCCGCCCGGTGACGATCCGCACGCTCGACGTGGGCGCCGACAAGCCGCTCGACCCGACCGAGCACACGGCGCTGAACCCGGCCCTGGGCCTGCGCGCGATCCGCTATTGCCTGGCCGAG
>DAMABW010000631.1:0-2362 GCA_031999925.1 Massilia sp.
CCACTCCCGTGGCAGGGTCAGCAGATCTGGTGCGATGCCAGGGCCGACGGTTAGAGTCCGGATGAAAGAAGATGTGCGCTGCCATGCGCTTTGCCTCTGCTCGCCTATTCATATGGCCTGCACGCAAGGTGTGTCTGTTCGCTTGCCCTGATGCGTTTTTCGCCAACTTCACGCGAGGAGCGTCTCACAATGTTAGTCAACACTTACTCCCTTCACAGCACCGACCTGGAAGGCCGCATCGCAGCGGCACTGGCGGCCACCCGCGCCGGCATCCCGGTCATCCTGCTCGACGATTTCGACCGCGAAAACGAGGCCGACCTGATCGTCGCCGCCGAAAAGCTGACCGTCGAAACGATGGCACTGATGATCCGCGAATGCAGCGGCATCGTCTGCTTGTGCCTGTCGGCCGAGCGCGTGCGCGAACTGGAACTGCCGCCGATGGCCATCGAAAACGGCAGCCGCTACGGCACGCCGTTCACGGTCTCGATCGAGGCGCGCCACGGCGTGACCACCGGCGTCTCGGCGGCCGACCGCGTCACCACCACCCGCGCCGCGATCGCGGCCGATGCCAAACCGGATGACCTGGTGCGCCCTGGCCACGTGTTCCCGCTGCGCGCCACGCCGGGCGGCGTGCTGTCGCGCGCCGGCCATACCGAAGGCTCGGTCGATTTGGCTATCCTGGCCGGCCTGCAACCGTCGGCCGTACTGTGCGAGCTGATGAATCCGGACGGGACCATGATGCGCGGCGAAGCCATCGAGCGCTTCGCCGAGGAACGCGGCTTCCCGATCCTGACGATTGCCGAAATGATCGAATGGCGCAAACGCCAGGCGTAATGGGGGCATGAACAACGGCGCTGCGGCGCCGTTTTTTCTTCACGGAAGCAAATAAAAAGCCGTCATTGCACGGCATCAACAACTGCTTTGACGGAAGGCAAACGAACTCTTCAGTACGCGAACGAAGGGACCAAGCCCGACCTAGACTGAAGTATCAACTCGTCAATGGAGGCATGTCATGTCCGGTTTCCGTTCGCTCAAGCTCTCTCTTTTACCTCGCCAGACGATGTCGGGCACGGCCCTGGCGCTGTGCACCCTGTTGACCGCTTGCGGCGGCGGCAACAGCCACTCCCCGCATCCGACGCCACCGGTCCAGCCGTCGCCCCCCTCCCCGCCGCCGCCGGTCAACTTGGGGCCGCTCTACGATTTCACCCCGATCGGCCTGCCCGGCATCACATTCGGCGTGGTCGTTCGCCAAGGCATTGCCAACGGCGGACTGGTCGCCGGCACCTCGGTCGACGCCGCAGGCATCAGCCGCGCCTTCCTATACAACGGCACGACCAGCATCGACCTGGGCAGCTTCGGCGGCCCGAACTCGCGCGCCTTTGCCGTCAACCGCTGCGGCCAGGTGGCCGGCTGGGGACAGACGGCAGCCGGCATCCCGCATGCCTTTTTCTACAACGGTACCCTGCACGACCTCGTACGCTTGGCGGCGCCGAGTCCTGGGGCGTGTCGATCAGCACCTGCGGCAAGGTGGCAGGCTGGTCGACCATACCTTCCGGTCCGCGTCACGCTTTCTACTACGATGGCCGGACGATGCGCGACCTGGGCACACTCGGCGGACTGATTTCGGAAGCGCTCGATGTGAATGCGGTCGGCCAGGTGGTCGGCACCTCCACGATCACGGGTGAATCCGTGCTGCATTCCTTCCTGTACGATGCCCGCAGCGGGGCGCCGCTCCAGGACCTGAATCCGCCCGGCCGCAGCTCGCAGGCGATCGACATCAACGAAGCCGGCCAGGTAGCCATCAGCACGCGCGATCCCGTTCTCGGTGGCCAGCTGCGCGCCTTCCGTTACAGCGGCGGCGTGCTCCAGGACCTTGGCCTGCTGCCCGACACCCAAGGTTCGGAACCGCATGCGATCAATGACGCCGGCCACGTTGTCGGCTATGTCTATAACGATTCCGGCCAGGTCGCCTTCGTGCACGACGGCACCAGCATGCGCAGCCTGGGCACGCTGAAAGGCGGCCGCTTCTCTGACGCGAATGCGATCAACGCCACCGGCCTGATCGTCGGCCAGGCGACCGATGGTCCGGCCGGCTCCGAGCACGCCGTCGCCTGGGGGCCAGGTTACGGTCTGGTCGACCTGAATACACGGGTGAAGGATCTGCCGGCGGGAGTCGTGCTGCTGGAAGCCGAGGCGGTGGCCGACGATGGCGCGATTGCCGTGCGCACGAATACCGGCCTGGGCCTGCTGCGGCCGAGAAAGGACGGGGGAAAATAAGCGTTCCCAGGAACAAAAACGGCGCCAGAATGAACTGACCCCGTAAAGTTGGACGGTTAGTTTGCTAGACAGCCAAGGGCTGGGT
>DAMABW010000632.1:0-2354 GCA_031999925.1 Massilia sp.
CGCCGCGTTCAGCGCCAGGATATTGGTCTGGAAAGCGATGCCGTCGATCAGGGCGATGATGTCGCCGATCCGGCGCGCCGAGGCATCGATCGCTCCCATGCGCTCCACCACCTGGCTCACCACCGCGCCGCCGCGCGCGGCGACCTCGGATGCCGAACCAGCCAGGGCGTCCGCGCGCTGCGCATGCTCGGCATTGCGGCGCACGGTCTCGGTCAGCGCATCCATCGAGGCGACGCTGGCGCGGATCGACGCCGCCTGGCGCCCGGTGCGCAGCGCCAACTCGGCGTTGCCGTCGGCGATCCGGGCCGAGGCGGCGCGCGTGGTGCGCACATTGTGCTGGACACTGGCCAGCGCTGCCTGCAGCAGCCGCACCACGTCCTGCAGCGCACGCCCGCTCTCGCTGCGCACCGGCTGGGCGCGCAGGTCGATGGCGCCGTCGCGGCCCTGCAGCGCGGTGACGCTGGCGCGCAGCTCGGCATCCTGCAAGGCCTCGCGCCGCAGGACCAGCGCCAGGTAGCACAGGACGATGGATTCGGCGACGACATAGGCGGCATGCGTCAGCACGATGCCCAGGCCGGGGCGTTCCAGGCAGAGCACGCCATAGCCGAGCTCCTGCAGGTAATTGAAGGACAGGTGGTGCAGCGCGATGGTGGTGGCGGCCACGACGATCACCTGCCAGTCGCGGTAGCACAGGAGAAATGCCAATGCCACGAACAGACCGAAATGCAATTCGTCGCGCCCACCGCCCTGGTGGATGTGCAGGGCGCACATCACGACCAGCGCGACCGCCTGCGCCATGCCGGTCAGGCGCGATCCGGCCGCCACCCACGCCAGGCCGGCCGACAACAGCGCCGTGGGCAGGCCGATCAGGAGCGACCACTTGAGGGTATCGTGCATGCCCGACAAGGCGAACGACACCAGCAGCATGGCCGCCATGATGCATGCCATCAGCCGGTTGGCCTGGCGCAGCTTGTCTGTGAGTGTCTCCTGCACATGTAATTTAATCATTTTCCCGCCGTTTTGATGAATTTGTTGACCTGCGGAAATTTAATCAGAGAAATACTCAGCTTGAAACCGGTCGGTAAGAAATTGGGACGAATAGCAAACTATGGTGCCGTAGCGATCGTCATTTACAACAGTATTTGCCTACAGGCGCGCGCAGCCATGCCTCAGTGCAGCAATCAACGCAGGGAAAACAGGAAAGCAGGAAAGCAGGAAACAGCATGCAGCGCTACGCAAGCGCGACGGAAACTGCGGGAATGTGGAAGAAGCGAACGAGGAAGCTGAGAAGCTGAGAAGCGGAAGGAGGCGAGCCTGATCTGCGGCACTTGCGGTGAACGGCTGTGGCTGCTTCGTTCCCGACCTGACCAGGTAAACCATGCCACAATGCGCAGGGGCCCGCCAGCGGCCATTATAACCGACGAAGCCCGCAAAGTGGCAGCGTTTTTATTGCTGTGAGATATGTCCGTATAGCGAGGGCTAAGAAGCCGGGGGGGCGCCAACCCCCATCGTACGGTTGGCGCCGGCAGCCCGGCTCGGCGCCTCCGGGTCAGATCCCCAGCTGCTGCCAGATTTCGTCGACCCGGGTTTTCACCTCCGGCGCCATCACGATCGGCGTACCCCACTCGCGATTCGTCTCGCCCGGCCACTTGTTGGTGGCATCGATCCCCATCTTGCTGCCCAGCCCGCTGATCGGCGAAGCGAAGTCGAGATAATCGATCGGCGTGTTATCGACCAGCACCGTGTCGCGCGTCGGGTCGACCCGGGTGGTGATCGCCCAGATCACTTCCTTCCAGTCGCGCACATCGACATCCTCGTCCACCACCACGATGAACTTGGTGTACATGAACTGGCGCAGGAAGCTCCAGACCCCGAACATCACGCGCTTGGCGTGGCCGGCGTACTGCTTCTTCATCTGTACCACGGCCATGCGGTAGCTGCAGCCTTCCGGCGGCAGGTAGAAGTCGGTGATCTCGCTGAACTGCTTCTGCAGCAGCGGAATGAAGACCTCGTTCAGCGCCACGCCCAGTACGGCCGGTTCGTCCGGCGGCTTGCCGGTATAGGTCGAGTGGTAGATCGGGTCGCGCCGCATGGTGATGCGGTCGATCGTGAACACCGGGAAGCTGTCCTGCTCGTTGTAGTAGCCGGTGTGGTCGCCGTACGGCCCCTCCAAGGCATGCTCGAAGCCCGACGGGTGGTTCGCGTCCGGGTAGATATGCCCTTCCAGCACGATCTCGGCGGAGGCCGGCACGCGCAGTTCGCTGCCGATGGCTTTCGTCAGCACCGTGCGCTGGCCGCGCAGCAGGCCGGCGAACTGGTATTCCGACAAACTGTCCGGCACCGGCGTCACCGCA
>DAMABW010000633.1:0-2348 GCA_031999925.1 Massilia sp.
TCTCGATGCCTTCGGCCACCGTGGTCATGCCCAGGCTCTGGGCCACCTTGACGGTCGCCTCGATCAGTACACGGTGGTGGTGGCTGGTATCGGCCTTGCACACGAAGGAGCGGTCGATCTTGACCGTGTCGACCGGCAGCAGGTGCAGGCTAGACAGCGAGGAATAGCCGGTGCCGAAATCGTCGAGCGCGAGCTTGACGCCGAGCGCCTTCAGTTCGTGCAGGCGCAACTGGGTCTGCTCATCCTGGGCCGCCAGGCTTTCGGTCACTTCGAGCTGCAGGCTGGCCGCCGGCATGCCGGTCTGGGCCAGGATCGCCGCCACTTTCGCGGTCCAGTCGGGTTGGGCCAGCTGGGCGCGCGACAGGTTCACGGCGATCAGGCGCGGGGCGCAAGCGCCCAGTTCGCGTTGCCAGCGCATGAAATCGGTACAGGCGCGCAGCAGCACGAAGTCGCCGATCTGGTCGATCAGGCCGCATTCCTCGGCCACGCCGATGAAGTCGAACGGCGGCACCAGGCCGCGCACCGGGTGCTGCCAGCGCACCAGCGCCTCGACGCCGGCCGCGTGGTCGGTACTGCCGTCGGCGTTCAGGCCGACCACCGGCTGGTAGACCACGAACAGCTGTTCTTCGGCCAGCGCGGTGCGCAACTGGGCCTCGATGTCGGCGCGGCGCGCGGCGCGTTCGCGCATCGCCGCCTCGAACACCACGTGGCGCGCGCCGCCGGCGCGCTTGGCCTCGATCATGGCGATGCTGGCGTCGCGCATCACGGCATCGGCATCGGCCGCGCCGTCGGCGCCGGCGCCCCAGAACACGCCGACGCTGGCACGGCAGGCCACCTCGCGCCCGGCCACCATGTGCGGGCGCGACAGCAGGTCGACCAGGCGCAGCGCGGCGCGCTCGGCCTCGTCGGGATGGCGCAGGCCGTCGAGCAGCACCACGAATTCGTCGCCGCCGACACGCGCCACCAGGTGGCTGCTGCCGGCGGCGGCATCGATGCGGCGCGCGCCCGCCGGCATGCCCCAGCTGCGCTCGGCCATCGCCGCCAGCAGTTCGTCGGCCAGCGTCACCAGCAACTGGTCGCCGAGGGCCTGGCCGAGGGTGTCGTTGATCTGGCGGAAGCGGTCGAAGTTCAGGAACAGCAGGGCGAAGTCGGTGCCGTTGGCATTGTTGACTGCCGGGCGCTTGAGCATCGCTTCGAGCTGTTCGCGCACGGCGGCGCGGTTCGGCAGGCGGGTGAGGGCATCGGTGCGCGCCGCGCTGCGCAGGCGCCGGCGCAGCGTTTCCTGCTCGCGCTGCATCTCCAGCGTGGCGTCGGTGACCACCGCCATCAGGCGCTGCGGATCGAGTTTCATCAGGCTGATCGACAGCACCTGCGGCGCGCCCGGCGCCGTGTGCGTCAGTTCGAGCGGCACGCGCAGCGCTTCGCAGACCACGCCGGAAGGCTCGCCAAAGGCGTCGGCCAGCCCCTTGACTTGCGGCGCCACCGTTTCCAGCACGACGAACAGGTTATCGAGGCCGGCGTCGGTGGCGAGCGGCATCAGGAGGCTGGACGCCATCGGGTTGAGCATGTCGACCACGCCGGCGAGGTCGGTCTGCACCAGGCCGATCGGGGCGCGGTACAGGAACTGGACCAGCGCCTCGTAGGCGTCGATGTTTTCAACCTGCATTGCGGCTTCGCTTTGGAATGTCTTCATTGTCGTGTAAATGAGAAGTCCAGGCGGCGACGCAGTTGCGCCCGCGGCCCTTGGCGAGGTACAGCGCCTGGTCGGCGCGCTTGATCAGATGGTCGATGCCGCCGAGGTGGCCATCCCGGCCGTCCTGGCCCGGCACGCCATCGAGCACGGCGACGCCGGCGCTGACAGTGTAGGCGATCTCGCCCATGTCGGTCGCCACCAGTCGCGTGGCCACCAGCGCGCGCAGGCGTTCCGCGCTCGTGAGCGCTTCCTGTTCGCCGGTGGACGGCAGCAGCACGGCGAATTCCTCGCCGCCCAGGCGCGCCACGGTGTCGACGATGCGGAAGGTGTCGCGCAGGGCATCGGCCAGGTCGACCAGCACGCGGTCGCCGGCCGGGTGGCCATAGCGGTCGTTGACGTTCTTGAACAGATCGGCGTCGAACAGGATCAGGGCCAGCGGGCGCGGTGTGTGCGCGGCGCGCTCGATCTCCAGTTCGGCGGCCTCGAAAAAGGCGCGCCGGTTGGCCAGGCCGGTGAGGTGGTCGCAAAAAGCCGCCTGGCGCCGCTTTTCGCTGGCGGCGCGCTTGTCGCTGATGTCGCGCAGGATCAGGGCGTAGGCGGGCGCCTGCGGATCGTCGAGGCCGAAGGCTTCGCGGTCGGGCAGGGGAGCAATCAG
>DAMABW010000634.1:0-2345 GCA_031999925.1 Massilia sp.
GCGCCTGGGGCACGCTGTGCAGGTAGCTTTGCAATTGCCCAAGAAAGAAGCCGAGCGCGGCCAGTTGCAGGCTGGCGATCGCCTCGGCATGCAAATGCGGCGGCACGGTGAAGGCATCGGACACCAGGAACCTGGCACCGAAGAACAGGCCGAAGCCGCCGACGGCACCGATCGCCGCATACATGGCGCTGCCGAAGCACAGGGTTTCGGCAATGCGCTCGGGTTCGGCACGCGCATGCTGGGCGGCGATGTACTTGACCGAGCCGGCGGTGACGTTGATATCGATCACGGCAAAATAGCCGACGATGGCCGTGACCAGTGCATACACCCCGTAGTTGGCCTCGCCCAGGCCGGCGACCACCAGGGGCACGGTGGCCAGTGCCGCCAGCGCGGGCACGGCCGCGCCGAGCAGGTTCGACCAGGCGTTGTGGAACAGGCGCAGTTCCATGCTCAGGCCGGCACCGGATGCATGCGCGTGCGCAGCCGCCCGGTACGCGCCGGCCGTGCCGGCATTGCCGCCGGGGCGGCGGCGGCGGCCAGGGCCACGTAGGGCAAGGCCAGCGCGATGGCCAGCATCTGGGTGGTGCGCACCTGCGGGAAAGGCGTGCCGACCAGCACGTCGGGAATCATGAAGGCGAGCGCCGCCACGCCGGCCGCGCCCAGCGGCAGCAACTCGGGCGGCAGCGTGCGCAGGGCGCGGCGCGCGGCCAGCACAAAGGCGCATACGGTGCCGGCCAACAAGGCGATGCCGGGCAGTCCGCTCTTCAGGGCCACGTGCAGCACCCCGCTGTGCAGGAACAGGCCGCCATCCGGATTGGCTTGCCAGGAAATCTGCTCGTAGCCGGAGTAGCGGCCCCAGGAACCGATGCCCGTAAACGGTTTCGCCAGGATGTCGCCGAGCACCAGCTTGAGTTCCAGCACACGTTCGCTTTCGGGACCGAAGCGGCGCGACTGCATGTCGTAGAACAGACCGCTCCCGCCGCGGGTCTGGCCGAGGCGGCGCAGGGCCGCATAGCCGAGCGCGGCGCCGACCAGCGGCAGCGCGGCCAGGGCCAACTGCACGCGGCGGCGCAGCGGGAAGCGCAGCATGACGATGGCGAAGCCAAGCATGAAGCCGAACCAGGCGCTGCGCCGGTAGGACAGCACGATGCAGGCGGCGGTGGCGCCCAGGGTCAGCCATTCGAGAAGGCGCCAGAGCGCGGCGCGCCGCACCTGTGCGGCCCCGAACAGCCCGACAGCGGCGATGGCAAAGGCGAGCATGCACAGCAGGCTGTCGTTGATGTCGAAGAAGGTCAGCCGGATGCGGATCGCGTTCATGTTCGCGTACACATTGTTCGGGTCGCCACCGAAGGCGGCCCAGCGCGCCAGGCCGAACAGTGCACGGCCGAGTCCGGCAAGCATGATGAAGCGGGCCAGCTCAATGGCTTGCTCGCGGGTGCGGAACGACAACAGCATCAGGGCGATCAACGGCCCCATCCAGACGATGTTCGAGAAGCCGGACGGCGCCAGCGCATCCTTGACCGGCACCCCTGTGATAAAGGCGGCGCCGGTGTGACAGGCCAGCAGCACGGCCCAGCCCCAGAACCAGGGCCGCAGGTTGCATGGCGCTGCGCCGCCCTGCCCCGGCCCCTGCTGAAACCCGGCCGCGATGCGCGCGCAGCACCAGGCGCCGAGCACGTACCACAGCACCACCGGGGACAGCAGCATGCCCGAGCCGCGGCTGTAGACGCCGGGGCTGGCGAACACGGACAAATTGCCGTAGCTGGTCGAATTCATCCAGAAAAAGATGCACAAATAGGGATACACGAGCAGGCGCGGCCACACCAGGCCGAGGCCGATGCCCAGCACGGCGAGCAGGACCAGCAGCACCACGACGATAAAGGGGAGCGAGGTGAACAGGTACTGGAGCAGGGTGTCGCTCATCGCGGTGCATGCTCCGTCGTATGCGCTGCTTGCCTCGTCGTTTGCCCAGGCAGCCGCTGCTCCATCTGCTGCTCCATCTGCCGCTCCATCTGCTGCCGGGCCTGGCCTCCTGCTTGCCCGGCTGTCGGCGCCGCCCCCTGGCCGCCGATCAGGCGCGCGCGGCTGGGCGCGTCGAGGCTGGCCAGCATCTCGGCCACGAAGCGGTCCTGCAGCGCGTAGGCGCCGCTTTCGTCAAAGGCGATGCTCGACACCCG
Organism: Massilia sp.; assembly: GCA_031999925.1. Classification (GTDB taxonomy): domain Bacteria; phylum Pseudomonadota; class Gammaproteobacteria; order Burkholderiales; family Burkholderiaceae_D; genus Telluria. The sequence continues at coordinate 2,178 of DAMABW010000634.1, forward strand.
TACCAGCATCCCGTCGGGAATCTCGCCCGACAAGCCATAGGCCAGGCGCCGCAACTTCTGCTCGATGCCCGAGCGCGTGGCCTTGTCGCCGATGGTGATCCAGTAGGTAATCGGTTCGTTGCGGCCCTGCTGGCGCGCCACCAGGCGCTTGACCGGCAGCGCGCCGTA
>DAMABW010000635.1:0-2343 GCA_031999925.1 Massilia sp.
CCTCGCCCGCGACCCTGCGCCCCGCCACGGCCGCCGGACCCAAAACCGTCAAATCGGCAGCACCTGCAAAACGCGCATCGCGTAATCCCGAGGCCGATTGGGAAGAATTTTAATTTCGCTAACGATTTAGATTGACGTATTTGAGGAAGCGATTATTTTTAATATGTAGGACTTCCCCCTACACAGGCTCAGGCGGTCATCCGATACCTCTTCCACGCCGTGGGTCGCATGATGGCGCTACCGAACTGGCTGCCCAATCCAACGCAGTAGTTTGGCGAGTGACGTATTTCTCTACATTGAAAGGAAATAATCATGGCCTCGAATCAAAACAAAGGTACGCAAGGCGGCACCCCTGAGCAACACGCGGCAGCCGGCCGTCAAAGCCACAAGAACGACGCGAACAAACAGTCCGGTTCGGGCTCGGGTTCGCGTTCGGGATCGGCGTCGGGATCAGGTGCGGGCACCCGCGGCGGCACGCCTGAACAGCATGCCGCAGCCGGCCGCCAGAGCCACAAGAACGACGGCAACAAGCAGTCGGGATCGGGCTCCGGCTCGCGTTCGGGCTCCAACTCGGGCAACAGCATGCGCAGCGACGCGTCCGAGCAGAATCTCGAGCTTGGCCGTCAAGGCAGCAAGAGCAAGCGCTGATTTGCTCCCTCTCGGCCCTTTGAAAGGGCAATGATAAAAAGCCTGGCGCATCGAGCAGCCGGGCTTTTTTTATGGCAGCTTTGCTTGGGTTATTCCGTGCGCAAATCGATTATTTGCATAAACCGGCTGCCAGGCATATGGTTTATTGTCGAGATAGCCCGAGTGCAAATACTATTTGCATTTTCAACCCGATTGATTAATGCGATATGGGGCGCGAATTATTCGCGCTTATCGCGTGCCGATTTGCTCGGCAATCAATAAAAAAGCCGGCAAGGACCCGCATCGGTATCCGATGCATTTCCCTGCCGGCTGGCGTGACGGCAATCAGATATTACGCAGGATCGCCCCTTTCGGCGGTGCGAAATCGACAACGTCGTCGATCATGCGCGCCGTCTTCGCATCGCGCGCATTCAGGTGCAGGTCGGAATACTGGTGGATCGCCCATTGGTCGGGCGTGAGCTCGATGTGGCGGCGCAGGATCGACTCGGTACGCGCATCGTCGGCGCGCAAGCCTTCGACGATGATGTTCAGCGCGTCCGGGCGCGAACCGGGCGAGGCCGTGGCGTGCGACTTGTGCACCATGAAGCGCGCCGTGTCGCTGGCGTAGCGCCGCGTGCCCGCCAGGTACATGATGACGGCGATCGAGGCCACCGCCCCGCCGTTGTACATCACGAACTCGATCGGCGACTTCGACATGAAGTTGTACAGGCACAGACCGTCGCTGACGTAGCCGCCATTCGACTGCACCAGCACGTGGGCCGTTTCGATCCCATCCTCGGTCATGTGGCCGACCGCCTCGAACACCCGGTGCACCATGTCGCTGTTGACGTCGCCCGACAGCGTGAACCAGGCTTCCTTCTCTTGTTTGGTTTGATCTTCGCTCATAGTCGTTTTCTACCTGCAAAGTGTGGACCCCAGTTTAACAAATCGAGGAAAAAGCCTGCGCGCATGCCCCGCCAAGCGTGCGCGCCCTCTCCTTTCATTGACAGCGATTCAAGCCTCGCATATCCTCCACAGTCTTGATCGGGAGAGGGCAGCCGAGCGCTGCCGCCGAAGGGGCATCACCCAAAAACTCTCAGGCAAAAGGACCGGTCAGGGGACGGCGCGCACGGCGCGCCGGACCAACTCTGGAGAGCGGCCAGCAGCCCTGGCCCACCGAAGGGGCAGGCGGATTTCCGCTATCTCTCAGGTACCAAGGACAGAGGGGCATGCAGCCGACGCCAGGCCACCGGGCTTGCGTGGCCGCTCCCTTATTCAATCTGTCCAGAGGATTCCATGACGCTCCAAGCGACCCCGCTCAATTCCGCACACCGCGCCGCCGGCGCCAAGATGGTCGACTTCGGCGGCTGGGACATGCCGGTCAACTACGGTTCGCAAATCGAAGAGCACCACGCCGTGCGGTCCGATGCCGGCATGTTCGACGTCTCGCACATGTGCGTGGTCGACCTCGAGGGCGCCAACGTGCGCGCTTTCCTGCGCGGCCTGCTGGCCAACAACGTCGACAAGCTGCAGGTGCCGGGCAAGGCCCTGTACTCGGCCATGCTGAACCCCGAGGGCGGCGTGATCGACGACCTGATCGTCTACTTCTTCCGCGAAGACTGGTTCCGCCTGGTCGTGAACGCCGGCACCGCCGAGAAGGACGTCGCCTGGATGCGCCAGCAGAACGATGCCACGGGCAGCGGCCTGACCATCACC
>DAMABW010000636.1:0-2321 GCA_031999925.1 Massilia sp.
GTCGTCTGTTTGCGGCGGATCACGACGGTACCTGCCAGCTTGTCGTGCCAGCCCTGCTTTTTCGGATCGATGCCGACCCACAGCAGCCCCAGGCCAAGCGGGATGGTCGAGACGTAATAGCCGAAATAACGCCCGATCGATTGGCCGGTGCCGGGTTTGGCGCCGCTGTCGGCATCGACCACCTGGATAGCAAGCGCCATCTTGCCCGGCGTCGCACCGCGTGCGACCCAGAAAGCGATTATTGCGATCGCCGGCAGGACATAGGAAATAAGCACGTCCGCCGGACCCTGGATGAAGCGCTCGCTCACCCAGTAATCGCGGCCATACACGGCCAGCAACAACGGAACCGTGATGAACATGACCAGGATGGAGTCGATCACGGCCGCGGCGACGCGGATCCAGAAGCCTGCGTATTCATATTGCGCGTACTGCTTTTCATCGACCACTGTGCGGCTCCGGGAAAAGCAGCCAGCGGCCGCGCGGAGCAACGGTAGCATCCGACGCGGCAGGACGCAATATGGGCACTGCGTCCTGCCGCCGGCACAGCGCGTTCAGGCTGCGGGTTCGCTCAGTGGTTTCTCGAATTGTACCTGCGCCGTCGTGCCCGCTTTGCGCCGCACGACAACCGTGTCCGCAAGCTTGTCGTGCCAGCCTTGCTTGCGCCGATCGAACACGATCCACAAATAGCCCAGGAAGCAAGGCAGGGTGGACAGCCCATAGGCGAGATAGCGGATCACGAACTGTTTCGTAGTGGGCCTGCCGCCTGTCCGCGCATCGACGATGGCAGCGGCAACGGCCATCTTTGCTGGTGTCGTCGATTTGTTGATCCAGAAGCTCAGGATCAGGCAAGGCGGCAGCCCATACGAAATCAGCACGCTGGCGGGGCCCCAATAGGCCGTCGGGTCATCCAGGTAAATGTCGCCATAGACAATCAGCAGCAGCACCAGGCTGATGACGTATATCAAGAGACTGTCGAGAAACATGGCGCCGAAGCGCTGCCAGAATCCTGCATACTCGATTTCCGCATCCATCTGTGACATGTCGCTTCCTCCGTGGGTGAAATTTCCTTATAGAAATCACCCAGAAGATAGCAGTTGCTACGCCCGGCGCCCGGTGCGAACGCATGGAAATTCAAATGTTTGCTTGTCATCATGCCGATGCGTGGGCACGACATTCACGCTGCGGATCGATTTCTTGACGCATCCAACTGCCAAAAAAAGCAGCGCCGGGAGGCAGGAAAGGGCGTCAGGCCTTACAATAGCGCTTTGCTTGCCAGAATAAAGAACATGTCCAACGCTTCCCCGGCCGTCGTTACCGAATCGTCTTACCTGACCTTGCACTACCGCCTTTCGAGTGCCGATGGCACCGACATCGTCACCACCTTCGGCACCAATCCCGCGACCCTGATGCTGAACCAGGGCCAGCTGGCGCCTTTCCTCGAAGAGCGCCTGCTCGGCATGCTTGAGGGCGAGCACAAGACTTTCACCCTGAGCGCGGCGGACGCATTCGGCGAACGCAACCCGGAGTTGATCCAGTGGGTGTCGAAGGCCACGCTGGACGAGAATTCGGTACCGGACGCCGACTACAAGGCCGGCGACCTGGTCGACTTCGCCGCCCCCGGCGGCGGCCGCTTTGCCGGCATGCTGCGCGAGATGGGCGACGATGCGGCCCTGTTCGACTTCAACCACCCGCTGGCTGGCCAGTCCCTGCAATTCGAAGTGAAACTGATTTCGGTCCTGTAAAAGGAAACACCATGGAAAACGAGATTCTGCTTGCCCAGCCGCGCGGCTTCTGCGCCGGCGTCGACCGTGCCATCGAGATCGTCGAACGCGCCCTGGCGCAGTTCGGCGCGCCCATCTACGTGCGCCACGAGATCGTCCACAACGCCTATGTCGTGGCCGACCTGCGCAACAAGGGCGCGATCTTCATCGAGGAGCTCGACGACGTCCCGGCCGGCAATACCCTGGTGTTCTCTGCCCACGGCGTGTCGAAAGCCGTGCGCGCCGAAGCCGAATCGCGCGGCCTGAAGATATTCGATGCCACCTGCCCGCTGGTGACCAAGGTGCACGTGGAAGTGTCGAAGATGCGCAAGCAGGGCGCCGAGATCATCATGATCGGCCACGATGGCCACCCGGAAGTCGAGGGCACCATGGGCCAGGCGGAAGAGGGCATGCACCTGGTCGAGACCGTGGAAGACGTGGAAAAGCTGCAGGTGGCCAATCCTGAAGCGCTGGCCTATGTCTCGCAAACCACGCTGTCGGTGGACGATACGCTGGAAATCATCGACGCCCTGAAGCGCCGCTTCCCGAACATCATCGAGC
>DAMABW010000637.1:0-2317 GCA_031999925.1 Massilia sp.
ACATGATGAAGAACGAGTACAGGCCGCACTTCTCGATGATGACGCCGTGCTCGGCCAGGTACTTGGTGACGATCGAGGCCGGGATGCCGGTCTCGCCGAACTTGCCGTCCAGGGACAGGCCAGGCGTGACGATGGTCGACTTGATCGGGTCGAGCATGTTGAAGCCTTCGGCCAGGTTGCCGAAGCCGTGCCAGTCGTCTTCGGCGCGGATCATCCAGTCCTTCTGCTCGCCGATGCCTTCCTCGCCTTCGACGTCCGGACCCCAGACCTTGAACCACCAGTCTTCGCCGTACTCGGCGTCGACCTTCTTCATGGCGCGGCGGAAGTCCAGCGCTTCCAGGATCGATTCTTCCACCAGCGCGGTGCCGCCCGGGGCTTCCATCATGGCCGCGGCGACGTCGCAGGAGGCGATGATCGAGTACTGCGGCGAGGTCGAGGTGTGCATCAGGAAGGCTTCGTTGAAGGCGTCCTGGTCCAGCTTCACCGATTCCGATTCGCGCACCAGCACCTGCGAGGCCTGCGACAGGCCTGCGAGCAGCTTGTGCGTCGACTGGGTCGAGAAGATCATCGACTGCTTGGCGCGCGGGCGGTCGCGGCCAATCGCGTGCATGTTCTTGTAGAAGTCGTGGAAGGTCGCGTGCGGCAGCCAGGCTTCGTCGAAGTGCAGGGTGTCGATGCGGCCATCCAGCATCTCGCGCAGCACTTCCACGTTGTACACCACGCCGTCGTAGGTCGACTGGGTGATGGTGAGGATGCGCGGCTTCTTGTCCTTGGCTTCGCGCGCGAACGGGTTCGCCTCGATCTTGCGGGCGATCGATTCGGGCGTGAACTCTTCGAGCGGGATCGGGCCGATGATGCCGAGGTTGTTCCGGGTCGGCATCAGGAACACGGGGATCGCGCCGCACATGATGATCGAGTGCAGGATCGACTTGTGGCAGTTACGGTCGACCACGACGATGTCGCCCGGCGCGACGGTCGAGTGCCAGACCATCTTGTTCGAGGTCGAGGTGCCGTTGGTGACGAAGTAGCAGTGGTCGGCGCTGTAGATGCGCGCGGCGTTGCGCTCGGATTTCGCCACAGGGCCGGTGTGATCCAGCAGCTGGCCGAGTTCCTCGACAGCGTTGCAGACGTCGGCGCGCAGCATGTTCTCGCCGAAGAACTGGTGGAACATCTGGCCGACCGGCGATTTCAGGAAGGCGACGCCGCCCGAGTGGCCAGGGCAGTGCCACGAGTAGGAACCGTCGTAGGCATAGTTCACCAGCGCGCGGAAGAACGGCGGCGCCAGCGAATCGAGGTAGGCCTTGGCTTCGCGGATGATGTGGCGCGCGACGAACTCCGGCGTGTCCTCGAACATGTGGATGAAGCCGTGCAGCTCCTTCAGGATGTCGTTCGGGATGTGGCGCGAGGTGCGGGTCTCGCCGTAGATGTAGATCGGGATGTTCGAGTTCTTGTGACGGATCTCCTGCACGAAGGCGCGCAGGCGGGTCAGGGCGAAGTCGGTTTCCTCGAACGAGCCGCCGCCGAATTCCTCGTCGTCGATCGACAGCACGAAGGCCGAAGCGCGCGACTGCTGCTGGGCGAACTGCGACAGGTCGCCGTAGCTGGTCAGGCCCAGGACCTCCATGCCTTCTTTTTCCATCGCCGCGGCGAGTGCGCGAATGCCGAGACCGGACGTGTTCTCGGAACGGAAATCCTCGTCGATGATGACGATGGGGAAGCGAAATTTCATTGACAGCTCCAATGCGAAGCGCCGTGGGGGCAGCCGCGTCGGGTTGACGCGGCCCGCTCACACGGCACCGAAAAATAAGAAGCGGATTTTCGCAGAAAACCCGCTGTCCGGTGAACTTTTTTTAGGGCCTATCTCAGTAGGTAAGGGGAAGCGGATGAGGATGGCCGGGAAGCGCGGGCAAGGCGCGAGGAGGCCGCATGGCTGGCCATGCAACGACGAGCAACACCGCCCCCGCTTTCCGGACGCCTCAGCAGCGACTCTTACCTACTGAGATAGGTCCTTAGTAGGGTAACCACATGCGCTGCAGGGCGGCGCACTCTAGCGGTCAGCAGCGCGGTTCAGCTGCGGTTCAGCTGCAGTTCAGCTTGAAATCAGCCGCGTGCGCGCCGCCCCAGGCTCTTCAGCAGTTCGACGCCGAGAATGGCGCCGAGGGCCGCAATGAAGGGCGCGGCCACCAGCGGCGTGGGCTCCACGTGCAGCCACGCAAAGGCGCCGATCACCAGGCCGAAGGCGGCCACGGTGACGGTCGCACCGAGCAGCCAGGTACGGCGCGCCAGCAGCGCCACGGCCGCCAGCGAGATCGCGATC
>DAMABW010000638.1:0-2315 GCA_031999925.1 Massilia sp.
CATAGGCCGCGATCAGCTGGTCGAGTTCTTCCTTCGGCAGGGTCACGGAGGCGCCGTCGCCGGCATGGGCCAGGGGGGCGCAGCACAGCGAGACGAAGAAAGAAGCGAGGAGGGCAGGGCGGCGAAGCGGCATGATCGGTGTCCTTGTTGTTCACACCGATTCTGGCGCGCCGGGCTGTTAGCTGCGGTTATGCATTCGTAAGCAACTGTAAGCAGACGATTTCGATTAAAGTGTATCTTTGTAGAAACATTGCCGATCAATGGACGCGCCCGGCTGAAGCCGGTCTATACTGCGTTTGTATTGACACCAGGCGCAGCCAAACGAAACTGGAAACCCGACTACCCATGCTCATCGGACGTTACGATCCATCGCTCGTGCTGGTCTCGGTGCTGGTCGCGATCTTCGCGTCCTATACCGCGCTCAGCGTGGCCGGCCGCGTCAAGCAGGCGCACGGCTACGCCAGCGTGGTCTGGACCGCCGGCGGCGCGCTGGCGATGGGCAGCGGCATCTGGGCCATGCACTTCATCGGCATGCTCGCCTTCAGCCTGCCGATCCCACTCGGCTACGACGTGCCGCTGACCCTGCTGTCGCTGCTGCTGCCGGTGCTGGTGTCGGGCATGGCGCTGTGGCAGCTGCGCGCGCCGTTGCTGCGCCCGCGCGACCTGGCCTCGAGCGCGCTGCTGATGGGCGTGGGCATCAACGCCATGCACTACACCGGCATGGCGGCGATGCGCATGACGCCCGCCATCGACTACGATCCGCTGCTGTTTGCCCTGTCGGTGCTGATCGCCGTCGGTTCCGCCGCCGGCGCGCTGTGGATCGCCTTCCGCCTGCGCCAGGGTGCGGCCGGCGCCTGGGTGGCGCAGTCGGCCGCCGCAGTGGTGATGGGCTTCGCCGTCGCCGGCATGCACTACACCGGCATGGCCGCCGCCGGTTTTCACGCGGGCAGCGTGTGCCGCGCCGCCACCGGTTTGATCAGCCAGCAGAACCTGGCGCTGATCGTCGCCGCCGTCATCGTCGGCCTGCTGATCGTGGCCTTGCTGTTCTCTGTGCTCGACGCGCGCCTGCAGGCACGCGCCGTCAGCCTGGACGCATCTCTGGCGATTGCCGAGGAACGCAAGGCGCTTTACCTGCACGAGGTCGAGGCGCGGGTCGAGGCCGAGCGCCTGAACCAGTTGAAGGACGAGTTCCTGTCCACCGTCTCGCACGAACTGCGCACGCCGCTGAACGCCATCCTCGGCTGGTCGCAGTTGCTGGCGCAAAAGGAGCAGGTCGGCGAGGAGATGCTGCGCAAGGGGCTGGAAACCATCGAGCGCAATGCGCGCGTGCAGGTGCAGCTGATCGACGACCTGCTCGACATGAGCCGTATCCTGTCCGGCAAGGTGCGGCTCGACCTGCAGCCGGTCAAGCCGGCCGACTTCGTCGGCGCCGTGGTCGAATCGCTGCGCCCGACCGCGATGGCCAAGCGCATCCGCCTCGACGCTGCGCTCGACGCGGAGGCCGGCCCGGTGCTGGCCGACAGCGGCCGCATGCAGCAGGTGATGTGGAATTTGGTGTCGAACGCGATCAAGTTCACGCCAGGCGGCGGCGAAGTGCAGGTGGCGCTGTGGCGCGAGGGCGAACAATTGGCGATCCGCGTGCGCGACAACGGCCCCGGCATCCATCCCGACTTCCTGCCGCACGTGTTCGACCGCTTCCGCCAGGCCGACACCTCGACCACGCGCCAGCACGGCGGCCTGGGGCTGGGCCTGTCGATCGTGCGCCAGTTGGTGGAGCTGCATGGCGGCACGGTGGCGGTCAGCAGCGCCGGCGAAGGGCAGGGCGCGAGCTTCACCGTGCACCTGCCGCTGCAGCCGGCGCTGCCGGACTGGGGCCTGGCGCTGGCCACCGGAGCGGGCGCCGATGAAGCGGGCGCCGCTGCCGCCGCCTTGCCCGACCTGTCCGGCATGCGGGTGCTGGCGCTGGACGACGATGCCGATTCGCTCGAGGTGCTGCGTACCATCCTGCTGGGCGCCGGCGCCCAGGTGGCGGTGGCGCACACGCCGCAGGAAGCGCTGGAGCTGCTGCACGCCCAGCGTCCGCAACTGTTGATCAGCGATATCGGCATGCCGGGCATGGACGGTTTCGAATTGATCGGCCGCGTGCGCAGCCTCGACGACATCGGCTTGTGCATGGTGCCGGCGCTGGCCTTGTCCGCCTTTGCGCGCAAGGAGGACCGCGACCGTGCCTGCGCCTGCGGCTTTACCGATTACCTGGTCAAGCCGGTGACGCCCAGCCTGCTGCTCGAGGCGGTGGCGGCGCTGCGCCGGGCGCC
>DAMABW010000639.1:0-2314 GCA_031999925.1 Massilia sp.
AAACGGAGGGGCGCCGCGCGCGCCGCGATTCTCCCGCCTCAGGCGCTTCGGCCGCCGGGCCGAGGACAAGCAAGGGCAGCGCGGGCGCGGCATCTACCTGCTGCCGAACGCGTTCACCACCGGTGCCTTGTTCTGCGGTTTTTATGCGATCGTGATGGCGATGAACCAGCGCTTCGACTACGCCTGCTGGGCGGTGTTCATTGCCATGGTACTCGACGGCCTGGACGGCCGCGTGGCACGCCTGACGAACACCCAGTCGGAATTCGGCGCCCAGTACGACTCGCTGTCCGACATGGTCTCGTTCGGCGCGGCGCCGGCCCTGGTGATCTACGAATGGTCGCTGCGTGGCCTCGGCAAGCTGGGCTGGATCGCGGCCTTCGTGTATTGTGCCGGCGCCGCGCTGCGCCTGGCCCGCTTCAACACGAATATCGAAGTCGTCGACAAGCGCTTCTTCCAGGGCTTGCCCAGCCCGGCGGCGGCGGCGCTGGTGGTCGGCTTCATCATGTTCATGACCGATCCGGACATCAACATCAGCGCACGCCAGGTCGACTGGGTGAGCTGGTGCATCGCCGTGTTCGCCGGCCTGACCATGGTGTCGAACGTGCCGTTCTACAGCTTCAAGGACGTGAATTTCCGCAAATCGGTGCCCTTCATCGTCGTGTTCCTGATCGTGCTGGCGTTTGCGCTGGTGGCGAGCGACCCGACCAAGGTGCTGTGGCCGATCTTCGTACTGTACGGTCTGTCGGGGTACGCGGTGTATGTCCTGCAGCGTGCCAAGGGCAAGCCGGTCAGCATCATCCCGACCGACGACGATCCGCTCGACGATACGCCGCGCCGCTGAGCGCGGGGCCTGATGAAAACGGCGCGTTCGATACGCGCCGTTTTTTGTTTGAAACGTTCAATTCCACTTCTGGACGGTCGGCGGCTCCCATTTCACATCGCAAGTGGTGAGTTTCGGCTTGATGCCATCGCGCATCGTATCGAGGCCGTCCGGAGCGTGGTGCGATTCGTAGGTGACGCAATAGGTACCGGCAGCGCCGACCACACGGTAGCGTCTGCGATCATAATGGCTCGGATCGACGACTGCCTCGGTCTTCGGCGCCTCATACCATTTGTTGGGCGCCAGCTCGTTTGCCCTGGCAATGCCGCGCTCCAGCTTCATCTGCGGCGTCACGACCGGTGCCACGATGCCGCGCGTCGGATGTTCCTTGCGCATGGCGCGGTCGGCGCCGCCGGCGATGGCGCGGGCGCGTTCCAGCATGCTGCCGGATGCGGGCGGCGCAGGAGCCTCGCTTGGTACGACCGGTGCGGGCTCGGCAATAATTTGCTCGGGAGCTTCTGCCTGTATGGACGGCGCCGAATCGGCCATGCGCGCCGGTGCTCCCCTAGCCGAGTCCGGTGCACGCGGAGGGGTGGCGCGCGGCGCTGCCGGTTCTTGCGGCGCGGGATCAGGCTTCAGTGCCGGCGCAGGCAATAGCCGCAGCACCATGGCGCCCGGCGTCCAGTCGTCGGCAGCCGGGCTTGGCCGCGCCATCTGCCACATGGCCAGCAACAAGGCGTGCACGGCCAGCGAGATGCCGATCCCGGCAACATGGCGTGGCCGCAGCCCCGGCGGCAATGCGTGTGCGTTATCCATAACGCAACAGTATAGTGCGGAAGCGCTCGCCTGTCCGAACTAGAAATAAGCCGCATCGGATGTACAAAAAAACCATTCCGTCGGGATATACTGGACTCATCTTTCCGTATTGGCGACACCATGTTCCGACCTGCAACTGTTCTGCCTGTCCTGGCCCTCGCACTACTGGCTGCCACCCTGTCCGCTTGCTCGCCCCTGAAACTGGTCAATGCCGTGTCGCCGAACGGCGATGCGCGTGCCACCAACGCCATCCACTACGGGGAGGGCGAGCGTAACAAACTCGACATCTACCAGCCGGCCTCGAACGCCGGCGCGGCGCCGGTCATTGTCTTCTTTTATGGTGGGAACTGGGTAAGCGGCAAACGCGAGGACTATGCCTTTGTCGGCCAGGCCCTGGCCAAGCGCGGTTTCGTAGTGGTCGTGCCCGATTACCGGCTGTATCCGGAAGCGCGCTATCCCGACTTTCTCGACGATGCCGCCCAGGCCGTGGCCTGGACCGAGCGCGAGATCGGCAACTACGGCGGCGACCCGAAGCGGGTCTTCGTGATGGGCCACAGCGCCGGCGCCTACAATGCCGCCATGCTGGCGCTGGACGCGCGCTGGCTCGGCAAGCAGGGCGTCAAGCCGGATTCGCTGCGCGGCTGGATCGGCCTGGCCGGCCCCTACGATTTCCTGCCG
>DAMABW010000640.1:0-2308 GCA_031999925.1 Massilia sp.
GCAGCCAGCCCTGTTCAACGCCATCCTGAACCGCTGCGTCGCCGAAGGCGCCGTCTGCGCGAACCACCAGATGGCTTCCGACATGACCCGCCTGCGCAATGACGTCGCCCTGAAGAACCTGCCGGCCGAAGCACGCCGCCAGGTCGCCGCGAATGCGGCGCTGGGTGCGACGACGGAAGTCTGCGAAACCCCTACCAATTCTGTGAAGAAGTAACCATGCAAGACTCTTTTGACTTGACGAAGCTTATCTTCGGACGGCTCAGCTGGGATGCGATTCCCTTCCATGAGCCGATCCTGATCGCTACCTTCGCAGGCGTGCTCGTCGGTGGTGCGGCCCTTCTCGGCCTGATCACCTACTTCCGCCTGTGGGGCACCCTGTGGCGCGACTGGTTCACCAGCATCGACCACAAGAAAATCGGCATCATGTACATGGTGCTCGGTATTGTCATGCTGCTGCGCGGCTTCGCCGACGCACTGATGATGCGCGCCCAGCAGGCGCTCTCGTTCGGCGAGAACGCCGGCTTCCTGCCGCCGCACCACTACGACCAGATCTTCACCGCCCACGGCGTGATCATGATCTTCTTCGTGGCGATGCCGCTGATTACCGGCCTGATGAACTATGTGGTGCCGCTGCAGATCGGCGCGCGCGACGTGGCCTTCCCGTTCCTGAACAACTTCTCGTTCTGGATGACGGCCATGGGCGCGGCGCTGGTGATGGCCTCGCTGTTCGTCGGCGAATTCGCGCGTACCGGCTGGCTGGCCTATCCGCCGCTGTCGGGCATCCTGGCTAGTCCGGGTGTCGGGGTCGACTACTATATCTGGGCACTGCAGGTGGCCGGGGTAGGTACCTTGCTGTCCGGCGTCAACCTGATCGTCACCATCGTCAAGATGCGCGCGCCAGGCATGGACATGATGAAGATGCCAGTCTTCACCTGGACTTCGCTCTGCACCAACATCCTGATCGTGGTCACCTTCCCGATCCTGACCGCCACGCTGGCCATGCTGGGCATGGACCGCCTGTTCGACACCGCCTTCTTCACGAACGACCGCGGCGGCAACGCCATGCTGTACGTGAACCTGATCTGGATCTGGGGCCACCCGGAGGTGTACATCCTGATCCTGCCGGCCTTCGGTATCTTCTCGGAAGTCGTCTCGACCTTCTCGGGCAAGCGCCTGTTCGGCTACACCTCGATGGTGTACGCGACCTGCGTCATCATGGTCCTGTCCTACCTGGTCTGGCTGCACCACTTCTTCACCATGGGTAGCGGCGCGAGCGTCAACTCGTTCTTCGGTATCACGACGATGATCATCTCGATCCCGACGGGTGCGAAGATCTTCAACTGGCTGTTCACGATGTACCGCGGCCGTATCCGCTTCGAACTGCCGATGATGTGGACGATTTCGTTCATGCTGACCTTCACCATCGGCGGCATGACCGGCGTGATGCTGGCGATCCCTGCGGCCGACTTCGTGCTGCACAACTCGCTGTTCCTGATCGCCCACTTCCACAACGTCATCATCGGCGGCGTGGTGTTCGGTCTGTTCGCAGGTATCAACTACTGGTTCCCGAAAGCCTTCGGCTACAAGCTCGACGAATTCTGGGGCAAGATCTCGTTCTGGCTCTGGTCGATCGGTTTCTGGGTTGCGTTCACGCCACCGTACATCCTGGGCTTCATGGGCGTCACCCGCCGCATGAGCCACTTCGAAGATCCTGAACTGCAATGGCTGTTCCAGATCTCCTTCGTGGGCACCCTGATGATTGCCGGCGGTATCGGCGCGCTGCTGATGCAGTTCTTCATGACCTGGAAAAACCGCAAGCAACTGCGTGACGTCACCGGCGACCCATGGGATGGCCGTACCCTGGAATGGTCGACCTCGTCGCCACCGCCAGACTACAACTTCGCCTTCACCCCGGTGGTGTACGACAACGACACCTTCGCCGACATGAAGAAAGCCGGCTGGAAGCGTCCGCTGAAGGACTACGTGGCGATCCACATGCCGAAGAACACCTGGGCTGGCTTCGTGATCTCGGCCATCGCCATGGTGATCGGCTTCGCCATCATCTGGCACATGTGGCTGCTGACCGGTCTCGCGTTCATCGCGATGATGGTGGCGATCGTCGTCCACACCTTCAACTACAAGCGCGACTACTACATCTCGGCCGAAGAAGTGACCCGTACCGAGAACGAGCGTACTAAATTGCTGGAAGCCCATGTCTAACACTAACGTAACGATGACCGGCGCCGACGGCGGCGCCGCTGCCGTGCGCGAATACCACGTGCGCGAGCATCACCCGGAACAGGGCACC
>DAMABW010000641.1:0-1306 GCA_031999925.1 Massilia sp.
GCGGGTGCGCGTGCGGGTGCGGGTGCGGGCGCCTCGGCGGCAAGCGCCACTTCGGGTTCGGCCTCGACAGCCTCTTCCTGCGGCGGGCGGCGCAAGCGCCACAATGGCGCTATGCCCATCTCCTGCAGGAAGACTTCGTCGCGCTCATTGACACTCATAATTCCAGCCTCATCACGATCGCATCCTCGCGCTTGCCCTCATGCGCCGGATAATACCCCTTGCGCCGGCCGATCTCCCTGAAACCGTAGCGCGTGTACACGTGCAGGGCGCGCGTGTTCGAGGGCCGCACTTCGAGCAGCACCGACTCGGCGCCGCAGGCGCGGGCGCGCGCGCCCAGGGTGTCGAGCAGCCAGCGTCCCAGGCCGGTGCCGTGGCGCTCGCCGGCCACCGCCACGTCGAGCAGGTGGGCTTCGTCGAGCGCGTACATCAGCAAAAAATAACCGGCCAGCTTGCCGCCGGCGTCGCGCGCGACCCAGGCGTCGTAGCCGCTGGCGATGCAGTCGACGAAGTTCCCGCGCGTCCAGGGATGCGGGAAGACGCTGCATTCGAGCGCGTGGACTTCGTCGACGTCGCCGGCCTCCATCGGCGCCAGTGCCAGGCTGGCGTGCTGCAGTGCCGTCATGCGCCGGCCTTGGCGGCGTTGATCGCCTGGCGCTCGGCGCTGGTGTAGGCGACCTTGTTGCGCAGGTAGAGCGGCTGGGCCTCGGCGGCCGGCAGCGCCTGCCCCGCGGCCAGCGCCGGTGCGGCCAGCAGCGCCAGTTCGCGCGCATGCGGCACGATGTCGCCGTGGGCAACGGCGGCAAAGGCCTTGCCCTCGAAGGCTTGCGGATAAGTCGCGAAGCCGTTGCCGCAGGCGGCCAGGCCGTCGACCGCGAGCGGCTGCACGGCCTCCGGCGCCGACAGCACCGGCTCCACCACCGTGGTCCAGTCGCCGTCGTAACGGTACTGCGCCCAGTAGACTTCGTTCATGCGCGCATCGAGCACGGCCAGCACCTCGGTCGCGCCGCTGCGGGCGCGGCAGGCTTCGGCCATGGCGGCCAGCGTCAGCAGCGGAATCACCGGCAAATCGGCGCCGAAGGCCAGGCCCTGGGCCACGCCGCAGGCGGTGCGCACGCCGGTAAACGAACCGGGGCCGGCGCCAAAGGCGATGGCGTCGCAATCGGCCAGCTTGACGCCGGCCTCGTTCAGGAGTTCCTGCACCATCGGCAGAACGGACTGGGAATGGGTGCGTACGCCGCCGGATTCGCGCGACAGGACCTTGGCGCCGCGCGGGGCGTCAAGCAGCAGCGCGCACGAGGCGAGTTCC
>DAMABW010000641.1:1316-2288 GCA_031999925.1 Massilia sp.
AGTTCCGACGAGGTTTCGATGGCAAGGATGATAGGCATACCGTATTTTAACCCGCCGCACAGGGACCGACCAAGGCCGGGCGGGCCGCGCTTCGGGCAAGGGCGTCGCATCCCGGTACTGCCGGATTCGTCCGCGCGATGTAGAATTCGCCCATGCATAGCCTGACACTCGACAACGACAACCGCGACGCCGTCGCCGACGCCATCGGCGGCGACCGCTGGGTCGTGGCCTGCCTGTGCGCCGCCTGGTGCGGCACCTGCGGCGGCTACCGCGCCGCCTTCGAGGGCCTGGCCGCGCGCCACCCGGACAAGGTCTTCGTCTGGATCGACATCGAAGACCAGGCCGACGTGGTCGGCGATCTCGACGTCGAGAACTTCCCTACCCTGCTGCTGCAGCGCGACGACACGGTCGCCTTCTTCGGCACCATGCTGCCCGACCCCGCCGTGGCCGACCGCCTGGTCAAGGCGCAGGCCGAGCTGCCGGCCGCCGAGCTGGCGCGCCTGGCCGGATCCAGCGACGAGCGGCGCACCTGGCAGCGCGAATGCAATTTGCGCACGCTGCTGCGCGACGCCGGCTGAACCTTCCTGCAGGGCTCAGTCGCCCGGTCCCTCGCCCGGCATGGTGTCGGCCATCAGGCGCAGTTCCTCCGGGGTGAGTTCCTCGGGCTTCTTGTCCTTCAGGCCGTCGATCGCGTCGGATGGCCTGGTGTCGTGCGCCGCTTCTTGCGTCCCTGTTTGCGTCCCTGTTTGCGTCCCTGCTTGCGTGCCTTCCTGCGACTGCCGGTCCTGGGTTTGCTTGTTTTCGGTGCTCATGTGGTGCTCCTCGCAATGGTTCCTGACCATGCCAGTCTGGCACAGTCGGGAACGGTGCGGCGTCACCTAGCCTTGCAGCAAAGCCTATTTCGGGACGGTGAAGACCTCGATCCGGTTCAGCCACTTCACGTGGCGCGGCCCGGACTTGGTGTCCGACAGC
>DAMABW010000642.1:0-2288 GCA_031999925.1 Massilia sp.
GGCGCTGGCGGCACTGGCCAGTCCGTCCGCACCGGCCGTATCGGCCGCGCTCGCGCACCACTTCAAGGACCCTGGACCGGCACCGGCGGCGCTCGCTGCGATCGTCGACCATATGCAGCAAGTGCGCAACCGTATCGCGGCGCTGCCGAACGATTTTCGCTGGCGTAGCGGGATGGACGTGGCCGCGCGCACGAGTGCAGGGCGGTTCACCGAGATCGGCAACGCCTTCTCGGACGGCGCCGGCCCGAACGGCAGGGCGGCGATCATGGTCCACGAAGCGGTGCACTTCATCGTCACCAACCCGGTGCTGGTCGATGTACCGGAATGGTCGGGGGAGACGGTCGCAGGCAGGGAGTGGGGCGTCAGCGACCCCATTCCGGGCGTGGCCGTGATCGGTATTGCGTATCGCGACCTGACGACCGCCCAGGCGATCGACAATCCGGGTTCCTATGCGGCGTTCGCGCAGGAGGTGTTCTTCACGCCAACGCAGCCGGGTGCGGCCGATACGCGCTTCGGTGCTGCGCGTCCGCACGAGTGAGGGAGTGGATGACGAAGCTTCCTGCACATTTCGACAACCGGGTGTGTGACGAAAGATGAGCGCAAAATGAGTGCAAGGTGAGCGCCACTGGAATTTGTCGATTATCCGTCCGTAACAACCCGGTTTGCCGTCGTATTCGCAACTCGACATTAGCAAATATATTGTCGAGTTGGTTCCGGCTTGGCCCGCTTGCCCGGGTGGGCGAGGTGGACGCTCCCTGCTTGCGACACCCGAGTATAACGTGGCGCGGGCCTGCGGTGGATAATCGCCATTTCGCTCAACCGGCTGGTCTTTTCAACTGCACAACGGCGCTGTACACGACGTCCTGTACACACTGTATCGAGTGCGCCCAATCCTGGATGCGGCGCTCAACAATGGTTTCGATATGAAATGCAGATGGACCGCGCTGTCCCTGCACTGAGCTTGTCACTTGGTTTATCGCGCTTCTCGTGCTGGCTGGAGGGCTGCTTTGCCCTGGGCGGCATCGAAATTAGCCGACCGGGCTCCTGCTTGCGCTTGCTGTAAGCGGTGTGCCGTGCGTTGCTGTCGACGTCTTGGCGCTGGCAAGAGACATCTGCCGCTTCGATATCTCCGCCTACCGGCAGCAGAAACGCGTCGCCGCCCACGATTCCGCGCACGCCGCCTCCCTTGGCGTGCTGCACGCTGGCCGAGCTGGCAGTAGCCGAAAAATGGCTGGGTCCGCGCATCGAGCGATCACGCCTGGGGCCCTTGGAATCATGGTGGGCGGTTCCACAAGGTCGCCGTTCTCGCAGCGGTTACCGGAGCATGGACCGTCTGACACAACCTCCCGGCCAGCAGCGGCGCAGTCGAGCAGTGGCCTTGCCGGTGCCTGGGCGTGTTCATCGACGATCCTGGACTGAGGGGCATATGCGCCAACATCGCAATCGCAAGGATGGCGTAGCAGCGAGATGTGCTCGCGCTCGCCATTTCCCGGAGCGCCCAGGCCAAGGCTTGATCGTGCGGTGGTCGATGCGCGATCGACCGCCGCACTGATCGGCGCTTGGAAGCGGGAGTGCATGGTTTCGATAGCATGGCCAGGAACACTAGGAGTGATCCTACACTGCAGTAGAGGCGTGCTAGATGGCCATTACAAATAGCGTATTTAACATAATATAGATTATGCGCCCATCAGGTTCGCATCCACTCGGCCCAATGTAGTACTCGTCTTGTTGCTAAAGTTTGTTCCCTCAGGCTTGCAAAAAATTGTTCTTTCGACCGAACTGTGCAGAAATTTGTAGCCTACACCCTGCCCATTCGATCACGACGACGAGCGCATGGTTCTACGAGCGCTCCGAATTAAACCGTGGACATTTCGGAACTAATTGTCTGAACTTAGTCTCCCTGGCGTGGTAGAGAGTAGATAACCGACCGACCAATTGGTCTGGCGGCAGGCCGGCGTATTGCCACGGAGCGGCAACCGCCAGCGTGCGGATCTTCCGGAAACTTCGGTTGGGGTATGGAGCGCAGCCATTGGGGGGATGATCAAGATCATCAATGCGGAACAACGGATATATCAGGCGCCGCTGCGCGACACGAACTGCACCTAACAGCATTAGGCCGCTCCTTGGAATGGAACTCGGATCCCTAGAGAAGGCGTCTAGTGAGAACCTGACAAGAACGGCAACTGCAGAGCTGACGCCTCATACTCTCAATGAACGATTAGTCGCTGGCGCGCGTGATCAATGTGATCGACGATCCAAATGTCAGCAGCGGTCCGAGCTCTTTCCTC
>DAMABW010000643.1:0-2287 GCA_031999925.1 Massilia sp.
CCGGCGACGCTCGAGACCCTGGCCGAGGAGATGGGCGTGACGCGGGAAAGGGTGAGGCAGATCCAGCAGGAAGCGCTGGTGAAGCTGAAGCGGGCGATGGCGGCACGTGGCGTCGTGCGCGATTCCTTGTTATGATGCGCGGTTTTGGCCCTGGTTTAGTTGTTTTCCATAGTTTGCGCCGCAGGTCAAATTCGAAGCCAGCGGTTCGCAGTTTGATCCGCCAACAATATTCATCGTTCCGCGTGGGCACGGAGTGCCCACCTTACGCCCTCTCTCCATGCAAGAAATTTTTATCGATATTAAATCGCTGGACGCGGATGCGCGCGGCGTCGGCCACCTCGAGAACGAGGACGGAACCCCGGGCAAGGTGATCTTCGTCGAAGATGCGCTGCCGGGCGAGCGTGTCAGCTACGAAGTCAAGCGCAAGAAGAAAAACTGGGAAGCGGGCCGCATGGTCACGCTGCAAAAGGCGTCGTCGATGCGCGTCGAGCCGCGCTGCGAGCATTTCGGCTACTGCGGCGGCTGCTCGATGCAGCACCTCGAGCCGAGCGCCCAGGTCGCGATCAAGCAGCGCACCCTGGAAGACAACCTCTGGCACTTGTCGAAGGTGAAAGCCGAGAACATCATGCGCCCGATGTACGGCCCGACCTGGGGCTATCGCTTCCGCGCGCGCCTGTCGGTACGCCACGTCGAGAAGAAGGGCACGGTGCTGGTCGGCTTCCACGAGCGCGCCTCGTCGTATGTCGCCGACATCCGCTACTGCCACATCCTCCCGCCGCACCTGGGCGGCATGCTGATGCCGCTGCGCGAACTGGTCGGCTCGCTGTCGATCTACAACCAGATGCCGCAGATCGAAGTGGCCGTCGGCGAGGAAACCACGGCCCTGGTGCTGCGCATCATGGCGCCGCTCAGCGCCAAGGACGAGGAGCTGGTGAAAGCCTTTGCCGACGAATGGGGCATCCAGTGGTGGCTGCAGCCGAAGGGGCCGGACACCGTGTATCCGTTCTACCCGCTGGACCGCGAGCTGTACTACACGCTGCCGGAATTCGGCGTGCGCATGCCGTTCAAGCCGACCGACTTCACCCAGGTGAACCACCAGATCAACCGCGCCCTGGTGCACAAGGCACTGACCCTGCTCGACGTGCAGCCGCAAGACCGCGTGGCCGACCTGTTCTGCGGCCTGGGCAACTTCACGCTGCCGCTGGCGACCCAGGCGCGCGAAGTGGTCGGCATCGAAGGCAGCACCGTGCTCACCACGCGTGCGCTGGAAAACGCCAAGGCCAACGGCCTGGACGCGAAGACCACCTTCTATACCCGCAACCTGTTCGAGGTGACGCCGGACGACCTGGTGCAGCTCGGCCGTTTCGACCGCATGCTGATCGACCCGCCGCGCGACGGCGCGATCGCGCTGGCGCTGGCCCTGGCCGACCTGCGCGAAAGCGGCCGCACGGATTACCTGCCGCAGCGCATCGTGTACGTGTCGTGCAGCCCGTCGACGCTGGCGCGCGACGCCGGCATCCTGGTGCACCGCGCCGGCTACGTGATGAAAAAGGCGGGCGTGGTCAACATGTTCCCGCATACCTCGCACGTCGAGTCGATCGGCGTGTTCGAGTTGGCCTGAAGTCGAAGGCCGCGGCGGTGACATGGTAGGGTGGGGTCATCACCCGCCGCGTGTCATCGCGTGCTGCCCCAACAGCGCAAACAGCTGAACAGGGTCCGCCGGCTTGAGCAGGTAGTGGTCGAAGGCCGACCCAGCCTGTTCGGCATCGTTCTGCCCATAGCCGGTCACCGCCAGCAGCAATGCACCGCCCGTGGCGGGCAAGGCACGCAGCCTGCCCGCCAGTTCGTGCCCATCCATCCCCGGCAGCCCGATGTCGAGCAGGCAGGCGTCGAACGCTTCCGCCTGCGCCCGCCTCAAGGCTTCCTGCGGATCGTGCGCCACCGCCACGCGGTAGCCGGCCGCTTCCAGCAGCATCGCCATGGTATTGGCCGCATCGACGTTGTCATCCACCACCAGCACCCGCAAGCCGGTGCCGGGGACGCTGTCGACCATGCTGGCAGGCGTTGCCTGCTGCTCGACAGGCGCCGCGATGCGCGGCAGGCGCAGCGTGAACTGGCTGCCGCAATCGCGCCCGGCGCTGGTCGCCGCCACGCTGCCGCCGTGCAGTTCCACCAGGCTCTTCACCAGGGCCAGGCCCAGGCCAAGCCCGCCCTGGGTGCGGTCCGGCGTGCGCTCGGCCTGCGAGAACAAATCGAACACGGTGGGCAGCAACTCGGCCGCGATGCC
>DAMABW010000644.1:0-2285 GCA_031999925.1 Massilia sp.
GCGCATCCGCACCGAAGTCGATCGTCTGCACCTGCTGCGCGGCGGTGCCAGGCAAGGTGAACGCCGCGGGACCCACCAGATCGACACGCTGGCGTATCGTCGCGGCGCCGTGTTTGACGGCGAAGTTCAGACTGGCGCGCGTCTGCCGTGCTTTTGGATACTGGACGACGAACTGGCGCAGCCCCGGTGCGACCGACGGCATCGGAGGCCGCAGGTGGATGCTGCCGGTCATCCTTACCTCGTCGGCCTCGCCCACCCAGGAGATGACCAGCCTGTTTTCGCTGACCCACGCCGCCGGCCCCGCCGCCGGAAGATGCGACCGGTCCGGCGCGCCGCCCTCGACCAGGCAGGGCGCCGGATCGGCAGGGCCTGTGCAGGGCAGGATCTGGCTCGGCTTGGCCCAGGCCGCTGCCGGCGGCAAGACCAGCAGGCTCAGCGCCCCCAACAGGGCAGGCACGGCGGACGGCAAGCGCACTTCTCGTTCGATCATGGGCGGGAAAGGAGAGGGTTCGGACAGGATCGCCTGGCATCGGCAGACGCTCGACCCGGCGACCGCTCGCTCGCCCCTGGCGGAGGCCGGCAAAAGCACAGTGTACGGGTTTCGTTGCCATTGCGGCAAGCGTCGAAGGCTGGGCGCGTCCGGGTGTGCTCAGCCAGCCGGTCGCCGCCCCGCCGTCTCCCGATGACTCAACTGCCACTTGTGCGACAAATCGATCGCATGCCCGATCTCCGACGGACTGAGCCGTCGCGCGACAATCGTCTTGTTAACGTTGGCCGTCGCATCGCCGCCGTCGGCCGCCAGCAGCATCCACATATAGGCCCGCACCGGATCGCGCGCCACGCCGCGCCCGCTGTTGTACATGCCGCCGAGGTTGTACTGGGCCAGCGCATGGCCCTGCTCGGCGGCTTGCGTGTACCAGTAGACGGCGCGCCGGTCGTCCTGGCCGACACCCTGGCCGCTGGCGAACATCACGCCCAGGTTGTTCTGGGCGCTGGCGTCGCCCTGGTCGGCGGCCAGGCCGTACCAGTGGGCGGCACGGACGTCGTCGCGTTCCACGCCCTGGCCGTTGGCGTAGATGACGCCGAGGTTGAACTGGGCGTTCGGCGCGCCTTGCTCGGCCGCGCGGCGGTACCAGTCGAAGGCGCGCTGCGGGTCGCAGGGAGCGCCGCGGCCGTGGGCGTACATGTTGGCCAGGTTGTACTGGGCGCCGACGTGGCCGTGGCTGGCGGCGCGCGTATACCACTCGAGCGCGCGCGGCTCGTCGCGCTCGACCTTGCTGCCTTCGGCATACATGGTGCCGAGCATGAACTGGGCTTCGCGGTCGCCATGGTTGGCGGCGCGCTGCAGCCAGGCCAGGGCGCGCCGCGGGTCGGCTTTCACGCCCAGGCCGTCGGCATAGGCCAGGCCGAGCTGGCGCTGGGCGCCGCGCTCGCCGGCCGCCGCGGACTGGCGAAACCAGTACAGGGCTTGCGTGTCGCTGGCGTCGACGCCCTGCCCGCGCTTGTACATGGTGCCCAGGTTCAGCTGGGCCGGCGCGTCGCCCTGCAGCGCCGCCTTGCGGAACCACGCCATGGCCAGGGGATAGTTGATGGCCGCGCCCAAGCCGTGCAGGTAACATTCGCCGAGCAGGTTCTGGGCGCTGGCCACGCCCTGCTCGGCCGCACGGTAGTACCAGGACAGGGCACGTTCGTAGTCCTGGCCCACGCCGCGCCCCTTGCGGTACATGTGGCCGAGGTTTTGCTGGGCCGAGGCGTCGCCCTGGTCGGCGGCGAGGCGGAACCAGCGCGCGCTTTCGGCGTCGCAGGCCTCGACGCCGCGGCCGTGGTAGTACATGGCGCCGAGGTGGTTCTGGGCAAAGGCCAGGCCCTGCAGGGCGGCCTGGCGCAGCCAGCGGAAGGCCGCCGCGTCGTTGCGCTCGACGCCCTCGCCCTTCTTGTACAGCAAGCCGAGATTGAACTGGGCGTAAGGATTGCCGCGCTCGGCGGCTTCGCGGAACCACACGTAGGTCTGATGGCTCTCGCGGTGGAGCTTTTGGCGGTTCATGCTCGTTCCCCAACAGATGGACGTGTGTGCGACTGCCCTACGCACCTTACAGCCGTGACGGGCGTGGCAGCCTGATAAGTATTAGCAAAATTTTAACGATGGAGAAAGGCGGGAGTTTGACTGCGCGCAATCGTGTTCCGGTGCGCGCAAACAAAAAGCCCGCCGGGCGGCTGCGC
Source organism: Massilia sp. (assembly GCA_031999925.1). GTDB lineage: Bacteria > Pseudomonadota > Gammaproteobacteria > Burkholderiales > Burkholderiaceae_D > Telluria. Next base: position 2,221 of record DAMABW010000644.1, read on the forward strand.
GGCGGGCTCGTCGTGACGATGCGGAAGCTGGGCTCAGGCGGCGCGCAGGGTCTTTCGTTCAGCGG
>DAMABW010000645.1:0-2281 GCA_031999925.1 Massilia sp.
GCATTCAGCGGCTGCTCGTATTCGCGGAAGCGCAGCTCCTCGACAAAGGCGGCAATCTGGGCGCGGTAGACCTGGTAGTCGAGCCGCGCGGCAGCGCTTAGGCCGACCTGGGGCAGGGCATCGAGCTGGCCCAGCACGCCTTGCCAGTAGCTCAGGCGGGCGGCCTGGGTGCGGGCATCGACGTGCGGCAACTCCGGGCGCACCTTGCCGCGCGCATCATCGTCGCCGGCCAGGCGTTCCTTCACGCGCCACTGCCATTCGGCCTTGTAGATGTGCTCGAAGCGGGCGTCCGCCGCCGACGGTGCCGCGTGGACGGTTGATGCCATCAGGATTCCTGCAGCGGCCAGGGCCGCGACCAGCGTGTGCTTCATGTTGCTCCTCGTTATGCAAACGGATACAGCGTGTCGAATACGGCGTGTCTCTCACTTAAGAATTGCTAATTAGCATTATGTCGTACCTGTGCCGTGGGCGTGGTTTTTTCGCGCCGCAACAACGCGGGCAAAAGATTTTTGCCGGCCAAGCTGACCTTTTATAAAAATTGTCGGTATTACCTCTATAATTGAGGATCAGCCAGCCAGTCGGCGGGCCGTGCACTTACACAATGACAGCTGATCAGCAAGCATGGACCAATGAGGACGCGGACCATCCGCCGTCCAACAATGCCGACATGACGAACAGGAACGACTCGACAATGCCCGATGCACGCATCCAGCCCTGGCTGCGCCTGGGCGAGCAGCTGACGCCGCTCATCGGCGACAGCGGCTTTTGCGTGTTGTTCGGGCGCGCCGTGCGGCTGGCGTCGTCGCGCTTTGGCGACCTCGAGGGTTGCGACCCGTCGAAACCCACCGCCCACCTGTTCGCGTCCCTGACCAGAACCCTGAACGAGCTAGGACCGGAGCAGGCAGCGCAGGCCAACGCCGCGCTGCTCGAGACTTTCACCACGCTGCTGGGAACCTTGATCGGCGAAGCGTTAACGAAGCAGCTGTTACACGACGCAATGGGCGGAGACGGGCAGAAGCATGAACAGGAGCAGAAGTAAATGAGCGACAAAGTAGCCTTGGGACTGCTGAAAACGGGCGTGCCGGGTCTGGATACGCTGCTGGGCGGCGGACTTCCCGAATTTTCGTTCAACCTTGTCGCCGGCCCGCCCGGCAGCGGCAAGACCACCCTCGCGCACCAGATCATGTTTGCGCTGGCCAGCAGCGAGCGCCGCGCCCTGTTCTTCACCGTGCTCGGCGAGCCGCCCCTGAAGATGCTGCGCTACCAGCAGCAGTTCTCCTTCTTCGACGTGGCCAAGGTCGGCCCGGCGATCCGCTACGTGAACCTGGGCGAAAACCTGCGCACCGGCGACTTCAGCGGCGTGCTCGACCGCATCATGGCCGAGGTCGAGGCCTTTTCGCCTTCGCTGGTGTTCGTCGATTCCTTCCGCTCGGTGGTCCAGACCGCCAAGGGCGGCAACGAGGGCGTGGCCGATCTGCAGTTCTTTATCCAGGAACTCGGCACCCGCATGACGACCTGGCAGGCCACGACTTTCCTGATCGGCGAGTACATGCACACCGACCCGGAAGCCAATCCGATCATGACGGTGGCCGACGGCATGCTGTCGCTGACCCAGGCCCACGAGCACAGCACCGTGGTGCGCAAGATGCGCGTCGTAAAGATGCGCGGGCGCGCCCACCTGGCGGGCTCGCACAATTTCCGCATCACCGACGACGGCCTGCGCGTCTATCCGCGCGTGTTGCCGCCGCTGGCCGACGACCGCCAGCCCGGCGTTGCCGTCGACACCGATCCGCGCCGCATCCCGACCGGTACGCCGGGACTCGACCGCATGCTCAACGGCGGTTTGCCCGAAGGCCATACCATGCTGGTGGCCGGTCCCACCGGCTCGGGCAAGACCATCCTCGGCACCAGCTTCCTGCAGGAAGGTGTGCGTCGCGGCGAGAAGGGCGTGGCGATGTTCTTCGAGAAGGGCACGCCGCGCCTGCGCAACGCCGAGCTGGCCGAGATGGTGCAGGCCGGGCATGTAGCGCTGGTCGAAAGCCGCCTGCTCGACCTCACCGTCGACGAGCTGATCGACGAGCTGGTGCTGACCCTGCAGCGCACCGGCGCCACGCGCCTGGTGATCGATTCGCTGTCGGAGTTCGGCCTCTACATGGCGCCCGAATTCCATGCCGACCTGCGCCTGTCGGTGTTCCGCATGCTGTCGGTGCTGGCCAAGCTGGGCGTCAGCGCGGTGGTCACGATCGGCCTCGACGACAACTTCACCGAACTGCGTTTCAGC
>DAMABW010000646.1:0-2268 GCA_031999925.1 Massilia sp.
GCCGCCGGGCTGCGCATCATGGTGGTGGACGACAACGTCGATGCGGCGGACATGCTGGCGGCCCTGCTGGGCGCCTGGGGCCACGAGGTCGCGGTCGAGCACCGTTCGTTGCCGGCGCTGGCGCGGGCGCGCCAGGCGCCGCCGCAGGTCTGCCTGCTCGACATCGGCCTGCCCGACCTGGACGGCAAGGAGCTGGCCCGGCGCCTGCGCGCCCAGCCGGAAACCGCGGGTTGCCTGCTGGTGGCCGTCACCGGCTACGGCCAGGACAGCGACCGCGCCTCGGCCATGGAAGCCGGCTTCGACGCCTACCTGGTGAAGCCGATCGACACCGGCAAACTCGAGCGCATCCTGGCCATGCAGGAAACGCGCTGAAGGATTTGCCAACGGCGCAGGAGAAGGCGCCAAGACCGCAGGCCGCCGGCCGTGCAGACTCTCCGCCGTAAAGGAGAATCGACATGCACGACAAACGGACCTGGCCCGGCATCGCGGCCGGCATTGCGGCGGGCGCGCTGTGGGGACTGGTGTTCCTGGCGCCCGAACTCACCCACGGTTTCACATCGATGCAGCTGTCCGCCGGACGCTACCTGGCCTACGGCCTGGTAGCGGCGCTGCTGATCGCTCCGGGCTGGCGGCGCGTCAGTGCGCGCCTGACGCGCCGCGAATGGTGGACCCTGGCCTGGCTCAGCCCCGCCGGCAACGTGGTCTACTACATTTTTCTTGCGAACGCGGTGCGCAGCGGCGGCGTGGCCATGGCTTCGCTGGTGATCGGCCTGTCGCCGCTGGCCGTGACCCTGCTCGGCAGCCGCGACCGCCACGCGGTACCGCTGCGCGCCTTGTTGCCGTCGCTGCTGCTCGGGCTGGCGGGGCTGCTGTGCATCAGCTGGGAAGCAATCGCGCAGTCCGGGCCGGGGTCGGTCTTTGGCCTGCTGTGCGCGCTCGGCGCACTGGCGGCGTGGACGATCTACGCGGTGTGCAACAGCCGCGTGCTGGCGCGCCTCACGACCGTGTCTGCGCACGAGTGGAGCCTGCTGACCGGCGTCATGACCGGCGCCCAGGCCTTGCTGCTGGCGGTGCCGGCCTTCCTGTTCGCCCCTAGGGCGCACGCGCCTGGCGACTGGCTGCAGTTCGCCGGTGTGGTGACCGGCGTTGCCATCCTTTGTTCCGTCATCGGCAACGGCCTGTGGAATGTCGCCAGCCGTACGCTGCCGATGAGCCTGATGGGCCAGATGATCATTTTCGAGACCGTGTTCGCGGCTCTGTACGGCTGGCTGTACGATGCGCGCTGGCCGAGCGTGCTGGAATGCGCGGCGATGCTGTTGCTGGTTGGCGGCGTGCTGTCCTGCGCGTCGGCGCACCGGAACGCGGCACGAAAAGACCGGTCGACTCAGGTAGGAAATGCGGTATGCTGACCGACGCACCAGTCTGTTGATCGACGTATTTCCTCAACCTTGGGAGAGATAAAGTGACCAGCAAAAATACGGTATGCCTGTGGTTCGACGGCACCGCCCTGGAAGCGGCGCAGTTCTACGCCGAGACGTTTCCGGACAGTGCGGTGAGCGATGTGTTTCGTGCGCCGAGCGACTTCCCGGCCGGAAAGGCGGGCGATGTCCTGACAGTGCTGTTCACCGTGGCCGGGATTCCCTGCCTGGGCCTGAACGGCGGCCCGACCTTCAAGCACAGTGAAGCATTTTCCTTCCAGATCGCCACCGACGACCAGCAAGAAACCGACGGCCTGTGGAACGCGATTGTCGGCAATGGTGGGCAGGAAAGCGAGTGCGGCTGGTGCAAGGACAAGTGGGGCCTGTCCTGGCAGATCACGCCGCGCGTGCTGACCGATGCCTTGGCCAACCCCGACCCGGAAGTGGGCCGGCGTGCCTTCGAGGCGATGATGACGATGCGCAAGATCGACGTGGCGAAAATCGAGGCGGCGGTGCGCGGCTAGCCGCTTGATCCAGTCCGGCGGCATCGACCCCGGCGTCGGGCACACCGGTGTCGTCGCTCACGGCACATAGACCATGTGGATCTCGGCCAGGTAGGCGCCATCCTGTTCGACCACGTGCAACTGCAGCACCAGGTCGCTACTGCCTTCTTCCTCGGTCCAGAGGTCGACCATGACGTCCCAATGGTGGCCGGTCCAGATGCATGCCGACGTGTCCCAGGCTTGCGGCGGCAGCGGCGCCAGGGTAACGCCGTAGTCTTCGATGTAGCTGCGGATATGGTCTGTGGTATCGGCGCTGACCGGCGCAATGCCGGCGACGCCGTCTTGCA
>DAMABW010000647.1:0-2260 GCA_031999925.1 Massilia sp.
CCGCGCCCTGCCGATCGGCGTCGAAGTGCGCAGCATCGCCCCCGCCGACATCGAGAAGCTGGAAGACACCTGCTTCGGCGTGCTGCTGCAATACCCGGGCGTGAACGGCGAAGTGCGCGACTACCGCGCCGCCTGCGAACACCTGCACGCGATGGGCGCGATGGTGGTGGTGGCCGCCGACCTGCTGGCCCTGACCCTGCTGGCCGCGCCTGGCGAATGGGGCGCCGACGTGGTCGTCGGTAACAGCCAGCGCTTCGGCGTGCCGCTCGGTTTCGGCGGCCCGCACGCCGGCTACCTGGCCACGCGCGACGAATACAAGCGCTCGATGGCCGGCCGCCTGGTGGGCGTGACCGTCGACGCGCAAGGCAACCAGGCCTACCGCCTGGCCCTGCAGACGCGCGAACAGCACATCCGCCGCGAAAAGGCGACCTCGAACATCTGTACCGCCCAGGTGCTGCTGGCCGTGATGGCCGGCATGTACGCGGTCTACCACGGCCCGCAAGGCCTGAAGCGCATCGCGCAGCGCGTGCACCGCCAGGCGAGCATCCTCGCCGCCGGCCTGAAGTCGCTCGGCCACGACGTGGTGAACCACACCTGGTTCGACACCCTGACCGTGCGCACGAGCGACGCCGAAGCGCTGCTGGCGAACGCCGCCGCCCAGGGCATCAACCTGCGCCGCGTCGACGGCACCCACGTCGGCATCTCGCTCGACGAAACCACCACCCGCGACGACCTGGCCCTGCTGCTGTCGGTGTTCGGCAACGGCGCCTCGGTGGACCTGGACGCACTCGACGCCGACGCCCAGGACGCCTACCCGGCCGCCCTGCAGCGCACCACCGCCTACCTGACCCACCCGACTTTCAACCGCTACCACGCCGAGCACGAGATGCTGCGTTACCTGCGCTCGCTGGCCGACAAGGACCTGGCGCTCGACCGCACCATGATCCCGCTCGGTTCGTGCACGATGAAGCTGAACGCGACCTCGGAAATGATCCCGGTCACCTGGCCGGAGTTCTCGAACATGCACCCGCTGGCGCCGGAAGACCAGTCGGTCGGCTACCGCGAGATGATCGCCCAGCTGGAGGCCATGCTGTGCGCCGCCACCGGCTACGCCGCGATTTCGCTGCAGCCGAACGCCGGCTCGCAGGGCGAATACGCGGGCCTGCTCGTCATCCAGAAGTACCACCAGTCGCGCGGCGAAGGCCACCGCAACGTCTGCCTGATCCCGTCGTCGGCGCACGGCACCAACCCGGCATCGGCCAGCATGGTCGGCATGAAGGTCGTGGTCACCGCCTGCGACGAGAACGGCAACGTCGACCTGGCCGACCTGAAGGCCAAGGCCGAGCAGTACAGCAAAGATCTCGCTTGCGTCATGGTCACCTACCCGTCGACCCACGGCGTGTTCGAGGAAGGCATCCGCGAACTGTGCGACATCGTGCATGCGCATGGCGGCCAGGTGTACATCGATGGCGCCAACATGAACGCCCTGGTCGGCGTGGCCGCGCCGGGCGCCTTCGGCGGCGACGTCAGCCACCTGAACCTGCACAAGACCTTCTGCATCCCGCACGGCGGCGGCGGCCCGGGCGTCGGCCCGATCGGCGTCGGCGCCCACCTGGCTCCGTTCCTGCCGAACCAGCTGTCGACCGGCTATGTGCGCAACGAAGCGGGCATCGGCGCGGTCAGCGCGGCGGCCTATGGCTCGGCCTCGATCCTGCCGATCTCGTGGATGTACATCGCGATGATGGGCGCCGAGGGCTTGACCGCCGCGACCGAAGTGGCGATCCTGAACGCCAACTACATCGCACGCCGCCTGGCCCCGCACTACCCGGTGCTGTACACCGGCCACGACGGCCTGGTTGCGCACGAGTGCATCATCGACCTGCGCCCGCTGCAGGACAAGACCGGCATCAGCAACGAAGACGTGGCCAAGCGCCTGATGGACTTCGGCTTCCACGCCCCGACCATGAGCTTCCCGGTACCGGGCACGCTGATGATCGAGCCGACCGAGTCGGAATCGAAGGCCGAACTGGATCGCTTCATCGAAGCGATGATCACCATCCACGCCGAGATCGTGAAGGTCGAGCGCGGCGAGTACGACAAGATGGACAACCCGCTGAAGGGCGCCCCGCACACCGCCGAGGTGGTGACCGCCGATGATTGGCAGCACACCTATACGCGTGAAGTGGCGGCGTTCCCGGTGGCGTCGCTGCGCAAGAAGAAGTACTGGCCGCCGGTCGGCCGCGCCGACAATGTGTACGGC
>DAMABW010000648.1:0-1880 GCA_031999925.1 Massilia sp.
GCCGCGCCGCGCCGCAACCGCAGCAGCCAGCGATGGCCATGGCGCACCAGTGCAGCGGCCCTTGCGGCGTGCATGCCCACTCGCACGACCGGGCGCGCAAGGCGAACGTGCCGGTGTCGGACTTCGGCGGCTTCTGGGGCGCCTTCGGTTGCAGCTGCTTCGCGTTCTGATCATGACGACCCCACAATTCCAGCGCCTGCAAGGCGCCAGCATGGGCTTCCTGGCCGGCTACGTCGACACCTTCGGCTTCATCGCCCTGTTCGGCCTGTTCACGGCCCACGTGACCGGCAACTTCGTCCTGATCGCGGTGTCGCTGGCCGACCCCACGCAAACGCCGTCGCTGCTGAAACTGCTCGCCTTCCCGGCCTTTATCCTTGGCGTGGCAGCCTGCCGCTTGCTGGTGGCGCGCTGCGAACGGCGCGGCACTGCCGCCACGCGGCCGGTCTATTTGCTGCAGCTGGTGCTGCTGCTCGGCTTCATGGTCTGCGGCATGCTGGCCGAGCCGGTGGGTAAAAGCGTCGGCGCACTGGCGATGGCTGCCGGCCTGCTCGGTACCGCGGCAATGGGCGCGCACAGTGCGGCCAGCAAGCTGCTCTTGAGCCACCTGGCGCCAACCTCGATGATGACGGGGAACGTGACCCAACTCGTGATCGACACGGTCGACCGCCTGCGCGGCGCGGCGGACGCCGCCACCGCCGCGCGTTGCGCCAAGTTCTTCTGGCCGGTGCTGGCCTTTGCCCTAGGCTGCGCCGCCGCGGCGTTTGCCTACCTGGCGCTGGGCTTCGTGGCGCTGGCGCTGCCGGTGGCGATCCTGGCCTTCCACGTGTGGCGCCCGGAACCGGCCGCGCAGTTGGTGGCGCCATGAGCACCGTCGTCACAAACACGTCGCGCCGCACCATGAGCAAGGGCCGGCTCGAGGCCTTCAGCGACGGCGTGATCGCCATCATCATCACGATCATGGTGCTGGAGCTGAAGCCGCCGCACGGCACCGAGGTCGCTGATCTGGCCCACGTGCTGCCGGGCTGGCTGCGCTATGCGCTCAGCTTCGTCTACGTGGGCATCTACTGGGTGAATCACCACGCGCTGTTCGACCGGATTCAGAAGGTGGACGGCGGCATCCTGTGGGCCAACCTGCACCTGCTGTTCTGGATGTCGCTGATCCCGTACGTCACCGCCTGGGCCGGCGAGAACCCGATGGCGCCGCTGCCGGTGGCGCTGTATGGCGCGGTGCTGTTGCTCTGCTCGATCTCCTTCATGCTGCTGGCCTGGCGGCTCGATGTCAGCGCGGGCGGCCATGCGATGGCCTGGGGCAGCCGCAAGAACCGTGTATCGATCGGGCTGTATGCGGCGGCGATCCTGCTGTCGCTGTGGTACGCGCCGCTCGGCGCCGTGATCCACGTGGTGCTGGCGGCGTTCTGGCTGATGCCGACACCGCAGCAACAGGAAGGATAAGGTCAGGCGGCCTTGCGCAGCACGCGCAGCCCGCCGTCGGCACCAAGCTGGGCCTGCAGGTCGGCGTAATCGAGGATGGCCGGCACATCGGTGTCCATCGGATGCGCGTGGGTCAGGGTGACGACGATGGCATCCATGCCGGCCGCCGATGCCGAGCGCAGGCCGGTTTGCGTGTCTTCGAACACCAGGCACTCGCTTGGTGTGACGCCGAGTTTGCGCGCGCCCAGCAGGAAAGGATCGGGCGCGGGCTTGCCGTGCTCGACATCCTCGGCCGCCACCAGCAGCCGGTGCGCGGGCAGGCCGGCCGCGGCCAGGCGCGCTTGCGCCAGCTTGCGCGGCGCCGAGGTGACGATGCCCCAGCGCTCGGGCGGCAGGCTGGAGAGGAAAGCGGCGGCGCCGGTGATGGCTTCGATGTCGGCCACGTCCTC
>DAMABW010000648.1:1890-2258 GCA_031999925.1 Massilia sp.
GCCGCTTCGGCGATCGGGTCGACCCCGGGCAGTTTCAGCTGGCTAATGGTGTCGTGGGTGCGCTTGCCGTGTAGCGTGGGCAAGAATTTCTCGACATCGAGCTTGTGGCGCGTGGCCCAGGCGCTCCAGACGCGTTCGGCGGAGCGGATCGAGGTGAGCAGGGTACCGTCCATGTCGAACAGGAAAACGGCATAGCTACGGTCGGGCAAAGTACTTGGATTCATGTGTTCTGGTTCAATTCAATTTTTGCGCATAGCGCTCGCGCACGATCTGGCTGATGTAAGTCGAGAGGCCGCTGCCGAGCGTGGCCAGGCGTTGCATTTCGGTGATGTTGTCGGCGCCGGCACTGTCGTCGGTGTAGAGGTAGC
>DAMABW010000649.1:0-2243 GCA_031999925.1 Massilia sp.
GGGCATCCTCTGGCACATCTTCAACAACGGCTGGGAAGACAAGGAATACATCGCCGCGCGCACCTACGGCATGGACGACGTGCGCAAGGAAGTGGCGAAATGGACGCCCGATAAAGTCTCGGACATCACCGGCGTGCCGGAAGCGAGCGTGCGCCTGGCCGCCGAAATGCTGGCCACCAACCGGCCTTCGTCGGTGGTCTGGTGCATGGGCATTACCCAGCACCACGTCGGCACCGCCAACGTGCGGGCGCTGTCGATCCTGCAGTTGGCGCTGGGGAACATCGGTATTCCTGGCGGCGGCGCCAATATTTACCGCGGCCACGACAACGTGCAGGGCGCCACCGACGTCGGCCCGAACGGCGACTCGCTGCCCGGCTACTACGGCCTGGCCGAAGGCGCCTGGAAGCACTTCGCGAATGTCTGGGGCGTCGATTACGAATGGATCAAGTCGCGCTTCGGTTCCAAGGAACTGATGGAAAAGCCCGGCATCACGGTGTCGCGCTGGTTCGATGCGGTGAACGAGCAGAATCAGTACATCGACCAGCCGAGCAATCTGCGCGCGGTGTTCTACTGGGGCCACGCGCCGAACAGCCAGACCCGCCTGCCCGACATGAAGGCGGCCATGCAGAAGCTCGACATGCTGGTGGTGGTCGATCCTTACCCGAGCATGACGGCCTCGATGCACGGCCGCACCGACGGCGTCTACCTGCTGCCGGCCGCCTCGCAATTCGAAACCCAGGGTTCGTGCACGGCCTCGAACCGCTCCATTCAATGGCGCGAGCGCGTGATCATGCCGCTGTTCGAGTGCAAGACCGACCACGAGATCATGTACCTGTTCGCCAGGAAGCTCGGCTTCCATAACGAACTCTGCAAGAACATCAAGGTGGTGCAGAACGAGCCGGTGGTCGAGGACATCCTGCGCGAGATCAACCGCTCGTGCTGGACCATCGGTTACACCGGCTGCTCGCCCGAGCGCCTGAAACTCCACATGGAGAACAAGCACACTTTCAATCCGACCACGCTGCGCGCCGACCACGGCCCCTGCAAGGGCGACTACTACGGCTTGCCGTGGCCGTGCTGGGGCACGCCGGAAATGAAGCACCCGGGCTCGCCCATCTTGTACGACCTGAGCAAGAGCGTGGCCGAAGGCGGCCTGCCGTTCCGCGCCAACTGGGGCGTCGAGCACAATGGCGAAAGCCTGCTGGCGGCCGACGGCTCGGCGAACAAGGACAGCCAGCTCGATACCGGCTACCCGGAGTTCGACCACGTCTTCCTGAAAAAGCTGGGCTGGTGGAACGAACTGACGCCGGCCGAGCAGGCCATGGCCGAGGGCAAGAACTGGAAGACCGACCTGTCCGGCGGCATCATCCGGGTGGTGATTTCCCACGGCTGCGCGCCCTACGGCAATGCCCGCGCCCGCGCCAACGTCTGGAACTTCCCCGACCCGGTGCCGACCCACCGCGAGCCGCTGCTGTCGCCGCGCCGCGATCTGGTGGCCAAGTACCCGACCTACGACGACAAGGCGAATTTTCTGCGCCTGCCGACGCTGTACAAGTCCGTGCAGCAGATGGACTTCAGCAAGGACTTCCCGCTGATCATGACCTCGGGCCGCCTGGTCGAGTACGAGGGCGGCGGCGAGGAAACCCGCTCGAATCCCTGGCTGGCCGAGCTGCAGCAGAACATGTTCGTCGAGATCAATCCGCACGACGCGGTGCAGATCGGCGCGCGCGTCGGCGAATTCGTCTGGGTCGAGACCCCGACCGGCGCCCGCCTGAAGATGATGGCGATGGTCACCGAGCGCGTGCCGATCGGCCTGGTCTGGATGCCGTTCCACTTCGGTGGCTGGTGGATGGGCGAAGACCTGGAAAAACACTACCCCGAGGACGGCGCGCCGACCGTGCGCGGCGAGGCCGTGAACACCGGCTGGACCTATGGCTACGACGCCGTGACGATGATGCAGGAAACCAAGGTATCGATGTGCCGGGTTGTGCGTGCCTGATGGGTACGCGGATAAGGAAGAGGAGCTGACATGGCAGCGAGGATGAAATTCATTTGCGATACCGAGCGTTGCATCGACTGCAACGGCTGCGTTACCGCCTGCAAGAACGAACACGAAACGCCCTGGGGCGTGAACCGCCGCCGCGTGGTGACCATCAACGACGGCGTGCCGGGCGAGCGCTCGGTGTCGATCGCCTGCATGCATTGCACCGACGCGCCTTGCCTGGCCGTGTGCCCGACCAACT
>DAMABW010000650.1:0-2234 GCA_031999925.1 Massilia sp.
TGATCCGCGAGCAGAACTTCTACATCCTCGACATCCCGATGTCGCAGGTGACCCTGCAATACCTGGAATACGTCGAGCAGATCCGCAAGAGCAACCTGGAACTGGCCGCCGAGTATTTGCTGATGGCGGCGATGCTGATCGAGATCAAGTCGCGCATGCTGCTGCCGAAGCGCCAGGACGACCTGATCGAAGACGCCGGCGACCCGCGTGCCGAACTGGTGCGGCGCTTGCTGGAATACGAGCAGATCAAGCTGGCCGCTGTACGCCTCGGCACGATCCCGCAGGAAGGACGTGATTTCCAGCGGCCTTCGCTGCCGGTCGAGCAAGGCCTGGCCGTGGCGCTGCCGCAGGTCGAGCCGCACGACTTGCAGCGCGCCTGGCTGGATGTCTTGCGCCGGGCGAAACTGACCCAGCACCACCGCATCGGGCGCCAGGAACTCTCGGTGCGCGAGCATATGTCGGCCATCCTGCGTACACTGCAAGCGCAACGCTTCGTCGAGTTCGGCGAACTGTTCGCGGGCCAGGAATCGGTACCGATCGTGGTCGTGCACTTCGTCGCCCTGCTCGAGCTGGCCAAGGAAACCCTGGTTGAAATTACCCAGGCCGAACCGTTCGCGCCGATCTATGTGCGCCTGGCCTATTCGCCGGCCTGACGCACCATCCATTACGCATTCACACACCATGAAAATCATTTCCACCATTGACGAACTGCGCGACCAACTGCGCGGCCAACTGCGCACCGCTTTCGTGCCGACGATGGGCAACTTGCACGAAGGCCATTTGTCGCTGATGCGCCTGGCGCGCAAGCACGGCGACCCGGTGGTCGCCTCGATCTTCGTCAACCGCCTGCAATTCGGCCCGAACGAGGACTTCGACAAATACCCGCGCACCTTCCAGGCCGACGTCGAGAAGCTGGAAAAGGAAGGCGTGTACGTCCTGTTCGCGCCGACCGAGAAAGACCTGTACCCGGAGCCGCAGGAATACCGCGTCCAGCCGCCCGATATGCTGGGCAATACGCTGGAAGGCGAGTTCCGTCCGGGCTTCTTCAACGGCGTGTGCACGGTGGTGACCAAGCTGTTTTCCTGCGTGCAGCCGCGCGTGGCCGTGTTCGGCAAGAAGGATTACCAGCAGCTGATGATCGTGCGCAATATGGCGCGCCAGTTCGCGCTGCCGACCGAGATCATCGGCGCCGAGACCTTCCGCGCTGAAGACGGCCTGGCCCTGTCCTCGCGCAACATGTATCTCTCAAGCGAAGAACGCGCCGAAGCGCCGGCCTTGTACGGGGCCCTGAACTTCGTTGCCGGCGAAATGCGTGGCGGCCATCTCGACATCTTCTCGGTCGAGCGCGAAGCCATGGACCAATTGGCCAAGCGCGGCTGGAAGCCGGACTACATCTCGATCCGCAAGCGCATCGACTTGCAGCCGCCATCGGCCGGCGACCTGGCGCAAGGTGCACCGCTGGTGGTGCTGGCCGCGGCCAAGCTGGGCACCACGCGCCTGATCGACAACCTCGAGATCTGATCCGCTTCAAGCGCTTGCGCCGCGCCGACGCAGCAGATCGTTCTATATAAGCATTTATTTTCTGCAACAGTTTGCGCGGCGGTGTATCCTTGTCCTGATCCGCCTTCCTGGCCGGACACTGCCGCAAGGATTGCCGACGTGACCGACTCCCCTTCCCTCGCCCGCGACAACTGCCTGGAACGCATTGCGCACAAGGATGCGCACACGATGCGCGACGCCTTCGATATCGGCGAAGCGTTGACGGCGCTGGCCGAGGCCGGTGCCATGCTGACGGTGTACCCGGCCGGCGACGCGCCACCGCTGCCGGCCCACATCGCGTCCGTCGAGCCCGACGCGCCGCGCTTCGCTCTCGCGCTGTCCGGCAACGGGCCGCTGCCGCCGGGCCGCGCCACCTTTGTCGCCCCCCCTGCCCAACGCTGCCAGGCTGCAGTTCGAGCTCGACAGCGACTGGCGCGACCTGAATCACCTGCCCTTCCCCGCATCCTGCCTGGTGCTGGAGCGGCGTATGACGCAACGCGCCGACACGTCGCTGGTCGATTATTTCACCGCTACCTTGAACGTGTCCGGCAGGCAGATCGAGTTGCCGCTGTGCGACTTCGCCACCGGCGGCATCGGCATGCACGCCCAACCGGAGGCGGCGCGGGCGCTGCATGTGGGGCAGAAGTTGAAGAATGTGCGGCTGCAGTTGGGGCCGGCGCTGTCGATCGTGGCCG
>DAMABW010000651.1:0-2229 GCA_031999925.1 Massilia sp.
CATGGCGCTCAGCGCCAGGCGCGGCAACTGCTGTAGCACCGGGTTCAGATATAGCATCTTGCGGCTTTTACGCCAGGTGGCGTCGAGCAGCACCAGGCGCAGGCGTTCGGGCGGCGGCAGCGGCGCCGGCGCGGGTGCGCCCGGCGTGGCCGGATACAGCAGCACCGGCGTGCGCCCGCCGCCACGCAGCAGCGCATCGAGCGCGCTCGCGTCGAAGGCCTCGCCCACCGCCAGCACGCTCCCCGCCACGCTCAGGTGCAGCAGGCGCGCGCTGTTCTTGGCGTTCGCCACTTCCAGCGGATGCTGCAGGATCAGGAGTTCGATCGGCGAGACGAGCGGCCGCACCCAGCCGCAGATGCAGGCCGACTGCGCGCGCAGGCAGGCCGCGCAGCTGGCGCGGCGCGAATGGAGAGGCTGGTTCATCGGCGGCTCGGTACGAAAGAGGAAAACAACAGCGAATACAAAAAAGGCGCCGATTGTAGCAGCCGCAAACCGGACTTAGCCGGCGGACTTAGCCGGCTGACTTAGCCGGATCACTTAGCCGGACGTTTTGCGCAGCCCCGCCAGCGCTCCGCTCCAGGCTTCCACCTGGTCCAGCATCGCATGCACCGATTTCTCGTGGTGGGCGGCCGGCTTGAAGGTGGCCATGTTCTCGAAGTCGGTGAACAGCGACAGCATCACCTGGGCGCGCACGTCGGCCACCATCAGCTCGCCCATCACCAGGCGCAGGTTTTCGATGGCACGGGCGCCGCCGGCGCTGCCGTAGCCGACGAAGCCGGCCGCCTTGTTGTTCCATTCCTTGTACAGGAAATCGATGGCGTTCTTCAGCGCGCCGGATGTCGCGTGGTTGTATTCGGGCGTGACGAAGACGAAGCCGTCGAAATCGGCGATCTTCGCGGCCCAGGCCAGCGTGTGCGGTTTCGAATACTGGCCCATCGAGGGCGGCACCGGCTCGTCGAGCAGGGGCAGGTTGAAATCCTGGATATCGACCAGCTCGTAGCTGGCGCCGCTGCGTCCCTGCGTCTGGTCCATGACCCAGCGCGCCACGTCGAGCGCCTTGCGCCCCGGCCGGGTGCTGCCGACGATCACCGCTATCTTGACCATGTCTGCTCTCCTGTCGCGTGTCCGAAATATGCCCGGACCCATTCTAGTGGGCTGCAAGGGAGAGGCGCGCCGCCTTGCAACGGGACAAAAAGGCTCAGCGGCGGCCGCTCAGGCGCCCCAGCAAACCGATCAATTGTTCGACATCGTAGGGCTTGGCCAGGATTTTTACGCCCGGAATCGACACGCGCCGCTCGGTATAGCCGGTGGCCAGCACGACCGGCAGCGCCGGCCAGCGCTCGTTGACCACGCTGGCAAGGTCGATGCCGCTGACGCTGCCGGGCATGACGATGTCGGAAAAGACGATGTCGACGCCTTCCCCACGCTCGAGCTCGGCCAGCGCCGCTTCGCCATTCACCGCCACGCGCACCGTGAAACCGGCTTCGGCCAGCGCTTCGACCACCGCTTCGCGCACCAGCGCATCGTCTTCGACGAACAAAACCGTGACGCCGGCATCCGGCCGGCCTGGGCTGGCGATGCCGTGGGACGGCGCGGTAGAGGGTGACACAGCGGGTGACACGGCGGGCGACGCGGCGGGTGGCGCGACCGCCTGGCGGGCAGCGGCCGCGTCGACGGCGGCAGATGCGTCGATCTCGTCCTCCTGCGCCCGCGGCAGATAGATCTGCACCCGGGTTCCCTGGCCCGGCGTACTGTGCAGGGTCAGCAACCCCTGTGCCTGGGTGGCGAAGGCATAGGCCTGGGGCAAGCCCAGCCCGGTTCCCTGCCCCGGCGACTTGGTGGTAAAGAAGGGGTCGAGGGCGCGCGCAAGCACCTCCGGCGCCATCCCAACGCCCGCGTCCTGCACCGTCAGGAGCAGGTAGTCGCCGGGCGCCAGGCCTTCGGGCGCGTGGTCGAGCGCGACGTTGCGCGCCGCGATCGCCAGCCTGCCGCTGCCGCCCATGGCGTCGCGCGCATTGATGGCCAGGTTCAGCAGCGCCAGGTCGAATTGCAGGGGCTCGACCCGCACCGGCCACAGCGCGGGCGCGAAATCGGTCGCGATCTCGACGTCCCCGGTCACGGCGCCACGGATCAGTTGCAGCGCGCTGTCCAGTTGGGCGGCGGTATCGACCGTGAGCAGCCGCCCTTCCTGCACCCGTCCGAATGAGCCGAGCTGGCCGGTGAGCGTGG
>DAMABW010000652.1:0-2210 GCA_031999925.1 Massilia sp.
GGCGCCAACCGCATGACGCGGCTGCAGGTGGCCCATCTCGACTTGCCGGAAGCGAGCGCGATGCGCGCGCCGGGTGAGACGCCGGGCATGATGGCGCTGGAAATCGCGATGGACGAGATGGCGGAAAAGCTCGGCCTCGACCCGGTGGCCTTCCGCGTCCTGAACGATACCCAGGTCGACCCCGAGTCGCCGGACAAGCCGTATTCGAAGCGCCAGCTGATCGAGTGCCTGCAAACCGGCGCGGCGAAGTTCGGCTGGAGCCAGCGCAGCGCGCGTCCCGGAGCGCGCCGGGACGGCCGCTGGCTGGTGGGCATGGGCATGGCGGCGGCGATTCGCGGCGCGCCGGTGGTGAAGTCGGCGGCCAGCGTGCGGCTCGACCGGCAAGGCATCGTCACGGTCGACACCGACATGACCGACATCGGCACCGGCAGCTACACCATCCTGGCGCAAACCGCGGCCGAGATGCTGGGCGTCGGCATCGACAAGGTGGTGGTGCGCCTGGGCGACTCGCGCTTTCCCGACGGCGCCGGTTCCGGCGGCCAGTTCGGCGCGGCCTCGGCCACCGCAGGCGTGTACGCGGCCTGCGTCAAGCTGCGCGAGATGATCGCGGCGCGCCTGAATCTGTCGGGCACCGACCTCGAATTCGTCGGCGGACGCGTGCGCGCCGGCGGCAACAGCCGTCCCTTGCTGGACGCGGCCGCCGGCGGCGACCTGGTGGCGGAAGACGCGATGGAATACGGCGACCTGTCCAAGCGCTACGCCCAGCAGACCTTTGCCGCGCATTTCGTGGAAGTGGGCGTGGATGCCGCCACCGGCGAAATCCGCATCCGGCGCATGCTGGCCGTGTGCGCGGCCGGACGCATCATCAACCCGCTCGCCGCGCGCAGCCAGATCCTGGGCGGCATGACCATGGGCGCGGGCGCGGCGCTGATGGAAGACCTGGTGGTCGACAAGCGGCGCGGCTTCTTCGTCAACCACGACCTGGCCGGCTACGAGGTGCCGGTGCACGCGGACATCCCGCACCAGGAGGTGATCTTCCTCGACGAAGTCGACCCGACCATCGGGCCGCTGAAGGCCAAGGGCGTGGGCGAACTCGGGATCAGCGGCGTACCGGCGGCGATTGCCAACGCCGTCTACAACGCCACCGGCGTGCGCGTGCGCGACTACCCGGTCACCCTCGACAAACTGCTGGACAAGCTGCCGCCGCTGCAGGCGGCCGGCTGATGCAACGTGAAAGGACAACGATGAACAAACGAACCAACGCCAAGCCCGGCGCGCGCGGCAAACTGGCATCGAGCCTGGCCGTGCTGGCCCTGGGCGGCGCAATCGGGCCGGTGGAAGCGGCACCGCTTGCCGAAACCAGTACGGCGGCGCCAGCCGCCACCAGCCTGTCGAAACGCCAGGCGGCGATCCCGCCGATCGCCGCCTTCATGGCGACCGGCGACATGCCGCGCCTGCGCAGCGCGCTGAACGCCGGACTCGACGCGGGCCTCACCGTGAGCGAGACCAGGGAAGTCCTGGTCCACCTGTACGCCTACGCCGGCTTCCCGCGCAGCCTGAACGCGCTGAACGCGTTGATGAAGGTGCTGGAAGAACGGCGCGGACGCGGGATTACCGATGCGCCAGGGCGCGAACCGAGCAAGCCGGCGCCCACGGGCGAAGCGCTGCTGGCAGCCGGCACGGCGAACCAGACGCGGATTACCGGCGCGCCGGTGAAGGGGCCGGTGTTCGAGTTCGCGCCCGTGATCAACACCTTCCTGCAAACCCACCTGTTCGGCGACGGCTTCGAGCGCGATAACCTCGATTGGCAAAGCCGCGAGCTGGCCACCGTCGGCGCACTCGCCGCGCTGGACGGGCTCGAATCCCAGCTGGGCTCGCACATCAAGGCCAGCATGAATGTCGGCCTGACGGCGCCGCAGTTGGCCCAGGTAGCCGAGGTGCTGGCGGGGCGGGGCGATAGCGAAGCGGCGCGCCGCACGCGCGAGGCGCTGGCTGCGCAGTCGGCCGCGCAAGCCAAATAAGTCGGATACAGGATTCATGAGCCGCATCGATAAGTTCATGCGGTTTGCGACGGCTTATCAATGAATCCCGGCTCGCCTACACTGGTTTCATCTTATCGAACCAGGCAGGAAGCCATGAAAGAAGTAGGTGTTGTCATCGGACCAGGCGCCATCGGCCTGGCCATCGCCCGGCGCGTCGGCGCCGGCAAG
>DAMABW010000653.1:0-2209 GCA_031999925.1 Massilia sp.
TCGGCAACCCGTATGCCGTGATCCACCGCGCCGACATCCACACCGCCATCCTCGAACACGTGCGCGGCAACCTGGCCATCGAACTGGTCACCTCCTGCCACATCGACGCCATCGAGCAGGACGAGCGCGGCGTGACCGTGCTGGCGCGCGACGGCCGGCGCTACCAGGCGGATTACCTGATCGGCTGCGACGGCATCAAGTCTGTGGCGCGCGACGTGGTGGTGGGCGACCCGGTGCGCGTGTCCGGCCACGTGGTCTACCGCGCCGTGGTGCCCGCCGCCGAGATGCCCGAGGAACTGCGCTGGAACGCGCCGGTGGTCTGGGCCGGCCCCAACTGCCACCTGGTCCACTACCCGCTGCGCAGCGGCGACCAGTACAACCTGGTCGTTACCTTCCACAGCCGCGAGCCCGAAGTCTGGGACGTGCGCGACGGCAGCAAGGAAGAAGTGCTGTCCTACTTCACCGGCATCGCCGACCTGCCGCGCCAGCTGCTGCACTGCCCGTCGAGCTGGCGCCGCTGGAGCACCGCCGACCGGAATCCGGTCGACAACTGGACGAAGGGCCGCATCACCCTGCTCGGCGACGCCGCCCACCCGACCCTGCAATACCTGGCCCAGGGCGCCTGCATGGCGCTGGAAGACGCGGTCACCCTCGGCGCAGCCGTGCGCGCCACCGGTTTCGACATGGAAGCCGCCTTTGCCCTGTACCAGACATCGCGCGTCGCCCGCACTGCGCGCGTGGTGCTGTCGGCGCGCGAGATGGGCCGCCTGTACCACGCCCACGGCGTCGAACGCCTGGTGCGCAACGATTTGTGGAAGGGCCGCGGCCAGGCCGGCTTCTACGACGCCCTGGATTGGCTGTACGGCTGGAGCGCCGAGCGCTGCCTGGCCACCGCATAACAAGGAGAACAGACATGCACAACGACCTGCAAGGCGCGCGCCGCGCCCTCTACCACGACATGCAGTCCCTGCACCTGACGCCGCTGTGGGAATCGCTGCACAACCTGGTGCCCAAGACCCCGGCGCCCGGCTACGAAGCCGCGCTGTGGCGCTACGCCGACATCCTGCCGCATTTGCAGCGCGCCGGCGAGCTGATCTCGGCCGAGGAAGCCGTGCGCCGCGTGCTGGTGCTGGAAAACCCGGCCCTGCCGGGCAGCTCCTCGATCACGCATTCGCTCTACGCCGGCCTGCAGCTGATCCTGCCGGGCGAGGTGGCGCCGGCGCACCGCCACACCCAGTCGGCGCTGCGCTTCATCGTCCAGGGCAAGGGCGCCTACACGGCGGTCGACGGCGAGCGCACCACCATGCATCCGGGCGACTTCATCCTCACGCCGTCCTGGACCTGGCACGACCACGGCAACCCCGGCATCGACGGCCAGGCCGAACCCGTGGTCTGGCTCGACGGCCTGGATATTCCGATGACGCGCTTCTTCAGCGGCGGCTTTGCCGAGAACGGCGAAGCGGCAAGCCAGCCGGTGGCGCGCCCGGAAGGCCGCAGCCTGGCCGCCTACGGCCACAACATGGCGCCGGTGCGCCAGCTGCACACCCGCGCCAGCTCGCCGATCTTCAACTATCCGTACGAACGCTCGCGCGAGGCGCTCGACACCCTGCGCCGCCACGAAGAGATCGACCCCTGGGTCGGCGTCAAGCTCCGCTACATCAATCCCTTGAACGGCGGCTCGCCGATGCCGACCATCGGCGCCTGCATGCAGCTCCTTCCCGCCGGCTTCACCGGCCGCGCCCACCGCAGCACCGACGGCACCGTCTACAGCGTGGTCGAGGGCAGCGGCACGGCGGTCATCGACGGCCAGCGCCATGACTTCGCCCCACGCGACACCTTCGTGGTGCCGTCCTGGGCCACGCTCGAACTCGAGGCGCCGCAGGACGTGGTGCTGTTCAGCTTTTCCGACCGCCCGGTGCTGGAGGCCATCGGCCTGCTGCGCGAAGAATTCCTCCCCGAATAATGTAGAAAGAGACCATCATGAGCGACCACTATCTGTTCCCGCCCCAGGCCACGGTTGGCCTGCCCGTCAACGGCAGCGAGGCTGCCTTCCCGGTGCGCCGCGTCTACTGCGTCGGCCGCAACTATGCGGCGCACGCGCGCGAGATGGGATTCGACCCGGAGCGCGAACCGCCCTTCTTCTTCTGCAAACCGAACGATGCGCAGTCGATCGTGCCGGTGCCGGCCGGCGCCACCGTCGAGATTCCCT
>DAMABW010000654.1:0-2203 GCA_031999925.1 Massilia sp.
TGCGCACGCGCTGAAAATGGGCGTGGCCAAGGCGCGCGATGGCAAAGGCTCCACGCAGGAACAGGTGGGCTTCGTACGCGCCGGCAGCGACACGGGGGCCGTGCATGCGACGCTCGGCTACGACTACGCGCTGTCGAAGCGGACAACCGTGTTCGCTTTCTACACCCACCTCGACAACGACGTCCGTGGCGCGGTCGATTTCGCGATCAACGGCGTGGCGACGCCTGTGGGTTCGACCGCCAGCGGCGCCTCGCTCGGCTTGCGCCACGCGTTCTGAGTCAAGCCTTGGCGGGCGATGGCCGCGCCAGGTAGCCGCGATAGAAATCGATGAAGCTGCGCACCTTGCCCGGCACCAGCCGCCCCGAGGGATAGACAGCATAGACCCCGGCATCCGGCAGCGACCACTCCGGTAGCACCCTCACCAGGCGCCCGGCCCCCATGCCCTCGGCGGCGCTGAACGCATCGAGCACCGAGATGCCGGCGCCGCTGTCGACCAGCGCGCGCATGGCGCCCGGCGAATCGACACGGATACGCGATTTAAAATGCACCGTCTGCACCGCGCCGCCGGGGCCGGTGAAGCGCCAGGTCAGCGGCGTCGGCATCAGGGTCAGGGCGATCCAGTCGACGCCGGCCAGGTCTTGCGGGCTGGCCGGCGCCGGTACGCTCGCGAGAAAGGCGGGCGACGCCAGCAGGTATTGTTCGAAACCGGCCAGCTTCAGCGCCCGTTGGGAGGAGTCGCGCAGCCAGCCCAGGCGGATGGTGAGGTCGATGCCCTCCTCGACCAGGTCGAGCACGCGGTCGCTGGTACGCAAATCGATGGACAGGTGCGGATGCAGGCGCGCGAATTCGGCCAGCGCGGGCGCCAGCGACAGGCTGGCATGGTCGACCGTGGTGCTGATGCGCAGCGTCCCGGACAATTCGTCCTTGCCGGCGCCCGCACGCTCCAGCGCTTCGTCCAGCCCTTGCAGCAGCGGCCGGCATTCCTCGTACAGCGCCTGGCCGACGTCGCTCATCGCCACCCGGCGCGTGGTTCGGCTGAACAGGACCAGGCCGAGCTTGTCCTCCAGGCGGCCGATCTCGACGCTGACCTTGGCGGTGGCCACGCCGAGGCGCCGCGCCGCTGCCGTGAAGCTCCCGGTCTCGGCCAGGGCCTGGAAGACCAGCAAATCGTTCAGGTCGATCCGTCCGGGCAGCGCCATCGCACACCTCATCATTAAGAAAAATGGAAAAGTGAATTATGGATTGATCTGTTTTTCTATTCAATCCCCCATGGGATGATGCCCTTCATCGCGGGCGGACAGCCGCCTGCTCTCAACCAGAAAGGACTTACATGAAGATCGCACTCATCGGCGCCACCGGCTACGTCGGCTCGGCCATTCTGCAGGAAGCGCTGGCGCGCGGCCACGCCGTCATGGCCCTGGTCAAGCACCCGGAAAAGGTACCGACGCAGGACGGCGTGCGCGCCGCAGCCGCAGACGTGCTGGCCGCCGACGCACTGGCGGCCCAGCTGGACGGCCACGATGCGGTGATCAGCGCCTTCAGCGGCCACGCCCAGGGCGACGTGCTCGGTTACTACCTGCAGGGCATGTCCTCGATCGTCGCGGCCACCAAGCGCGCCGGCGTACCGCGTCTGCTGGTAGTAGGCGGCGCGGGCGGGCTGGAAGTGGCGCCTGGCGTGCAGCTGCTCGATACACCCGCCTTTCCGGCCGAATGGAAGGCGACGGCCGAAGGCGCACGCCAGGCACTGGCGCGGCTGCGCGAGGAAACGGAACTCGACTGGACGGTGCTGGCGCCATCGGCCCACCTGGAGCCGGGCGCGCGCACCGGGCGCTTCCGCCTCGGCGCCGACAGCCTGCTGGCCGACGCGGACGGCGAAAGCCACGTTTCGCTGGCCGATTATGCGGTGGCGATGATCGACGAACTGGAGAAGCCCGCGCATTCGCGCACGCGTTTCACGGTCGGTTACTAATCTAGGGAAGCACTGATTTATTCATGGCGGCGTCCTCGGCCACGAGAAAATGCGACCAGCGGCGTTGCAAATCCTCGCGATACCACGTGGTATCGCTGCGGTTTGCGCCTTGCCGGGCACATTTTTCGTGACCGATTCCTGCGCGCCAGAATAAATCAGTGCTTCCCTAGCGGCTGCGCGTCTTCTCGACCCGCAGCCGTTCGGCGTGGCGCACCAGATCGGGCAGCGAGCGCG
>DAMABW010000655.1:0-2203 GCA_031999925.1 Massilia sp.
GTCCGAACCCGCAGTACCAGGAAGCCTACAAGCAGTTCGACCTGTCGGTCGGCTATGCGGTCAACGACCGCCTGAGCATCCAGTTCGAGGGCATCAACCTGACCAACGAAACCCAGCGCTCGCATGGCCGCACCAAGAACCAGGTGCTGTATGCGACGCAGAGCGGACCGCGCTACATGCTGGGCGCGCGGTACAAGTTCTGATGGGGTGATGTAAGGGGCCACGGCGGCGATCGCCGTGGCCCCGATCCGCCGCCCATCGGTTGCTCCACTTCGTAATGCGGCATTGACCGTATGGTGGGCACCCCGTGCCCACGCGGAACGTCGCGTCGTGCTGGCGCCGTTCGAACACGTGCCCCGAGCCGATCGAAACGTCTCGAATGATCATTCGGATGCGTCAACAAGCATCCATCGTCGTGACAGCAACAGCGCCGACATGGCGCCGCATTTCGCGTGGGCACAGCGTGCCCACCGTACGATCAACGCCGCAGGCCGAACAAACGCCATCGATACCTCGCCTTTTCGTGGTTTTTTTGGCCAGAGTGCAATAAACTTCAAGCAACTTCAGATTTATTGGAAACCATTCCATGGCGAGTAGCACCATCCGCCACGTGGTCATCGTCGGCGGCGGTTCGGCCGGCTGGCTGACCGCCGGCCTGATCGCGGCCGAACACCGCGCCGCCTCGCCCGATGGCCTGCGCGTGACCCTGATCGAGTCCCCCGACGTGGCGCCGATCGGCGTCGGCGAAGGCACCTGGCCTTCGATGCGCGACACCCTGCGCCGCATCGGCGTGTCCGAGTCCGACTTCTTGCGCGAGTGCGACGCCGCCTTCAAGCAAGGTTCGCTGTTCGCGCGCTGGAGCACCGGCCAGGACAACGACTACTACTTCCACCCCTTCTCGCTGCCGCAGGGCTACGGCGACGCCAGCCTGGTCGAGCGCTGGCAACAAGCCCATGCGCAGGTGCCCTTCGCCGACCTGGCCAGCTACCAGCCGCACCTGTGCATGGCTGGCCGCGCGCCGAAGCAGGCGGCCACGCCGGAGTTCGCGGCGGTGGCCAACTACGGCTACCACCTCGACGCCGGCAAGTTCGGCGTCTTCCTGAAGAAGCACTGCCTGGAACGCCTGGGCGTGCACTACGTGCCCGACCACGTGCTCGGCATCGCATCGCACGAGAATGGCGACATCGCCGCCCTGCGCACCCAGTCCCACGGCCTGCTGGCAGGCGACCTGTTCGTCGACTGCACCGGCATGCGCTCGCTGCTGCTCGGCCAGCACTACGGCGTGCCCTTCCTCTCGCAGCAGCACGTGCTGTTCAACGACACGGCGCTGGCCGTGCAGGTGCCGTACGCGCACGACGACAGCCCGATCGCCTCGCAGACCACCTCCACCGCGCAGCAGGCCGGCTGGATCTGGGACATCGGCCTGCCGACCCGGCGCGGCGTCGGCCACGTGTACTCCAGCGCCTACACGAGCGACGAGGAAGCCGAACGCGCCCTGCGCGCCTACGTCGTTGCCAGCGGCGGGCCCCGGGACTGCCCTGCTCCGAGGAAGATCGGCTTCCAGCCCGGCTACCGCGAGCGCTTCTGGCACCGCAACTGCGTCGCCGTCGGGCTCTCTAGCGGCTTCATCGAGCCGCTGGAAGCCTCGGCCCTGGCCATGGTCGAACTGTCGGCCGCGATGATCTGCGACGAAATGCCGGTCACGCGCGAGCACATGGACGTGGTCGCGCGTCGCTTCAACGACACCTTCCGCTACCGCTGGGAGCGCGTCATCGATTTCCTTAAACTGCACTATGTGCTGAGCCGGCGCGAAGACAGCGCCTACTGGTTGCACAACCGCGCACCGGAATCGATTCCCGAACGCCTGCGCGAACTGCTGTCGCTGTGGCGCTACCGCGCGCCGATGCGCGGCGACTTCCCGCGCATCGAGGAAGTCTTCCCGACCGCCAGCTGGCAGTACGTGCTGTACGGGATGGGCTGGCGTAATGATGCCGGCGCCACCCGCCGCGCCGACGGCGCCCTGGCCGACGCCTTCTTTCGCGAAGCCGCCGACCTGACGCGGCGCATGCTGCCCGCCCTCCCCGCCAACCGCGAACTGCTGGCCCACATCCGCGCATACGGCCTGCCGCGGACCTGACAATCACAACAAAGAGACAACCATGCCGAATCCCGTCTTGCTGAACAATATCCATCACGCCGCCAT
>DAMABW010000656.1:0-2199 GCA_031999925.1 Massilia sp.
CCGACGACAGCCTGTACGTGTCGATCAGCGGCACCGCCGAGCGTGTGGTCGACCGCGAGCGCATCCGCGCGCTGTGGAACCCGATGGTGCAGGCCTGGTTCCCGCACGGCCCCGACGACGAACACGTGGTGCTGGTGCGCGTGGCGCCGCACAGCGCCGAATACTGGGATTCGAACGACAGCAAGATGGTGCGCCTGTTCCAGATGGCCAAGGCGGCCGTCACCGGCACCACGCCCGACGTCGATCCGGGCGAGCACGGCACGATCAAGCTTCAGGACTGAATGGAGGATTGATAGCGGAACTCGCCTGGGGGAATGGCGAGGCCGCCGCCGATCCCGCCCGGGCATGAACAGTTCCGTTATGCCCGGTCACCCGCAAGAGCGCCGGGCGGGCGGCTCAGGCCTTGCCGGCCGGCGGGGCCAGGTCGTCCGGCGACTGGTTGGCGCCGCTTTCCGCTGCGCCGATCCCCGTGCCGGTGCCGCCGCCCTGGTCGGAGCGGGTATCGAAGGCGCCACGCGCGCCGCTGTGCATGCTCGTATCGTCCGGCTCGGCCGGGTTGCGTGGTACGGCAGGCGGGCCATCGGCGGATGGCGCGGCCCCGGTGCCGCGTTCGCGGCTCGCCACGGGCAGTTCGCCCTGGCTTGCAGTCAATTGTTCACTACCGCTGCCACCCGTTTCCTGCTGCGTTTCGCGGCTGGGCGTCGCCCCGGCCTGGCCGCTTGTCGCGCCACCCACGCCGATCGTGGCGGATGCATCCTGGTTCGTCCCGTTCGTGCTCTGTGCATTCATCGTGCTTCCTCCGTGAAGTTCACCAATACCTTGCACCCATTATGCCAAGCCGGGCCGCGAACGGCCGCACGGACGGGCGCCCCGTCGGCGCCCGTCAGCGGTAGCGCTTGTACACGCTCGTGCTGCCATCCTTTTTCACCAGCAGCACCTCGTAGGGATCGCTGTGCGCGCCTTCCATGCCGGGCGAGCCCATCGGCATTCCGGGAACCGCCAGGCCTGCCGCTTGCGGGCGCGTGGCCAGCATGCGCTTGATGTCCGGCGCCGGCACATGGCCCTCGATCGCATACCCCTGCACCCTGGCGCTGTGGCAAGAGCCATGCTCGTCGGCGATGCCGAACTTCGCGCGGTAGTCGCCCGGATTCGCCACATCCTGGGCCTTGACGCTGAAACCGTTGTCCTCCAGGTGCTTGATCCATTGCCTGCAGCAGCCGCAGGTGGCGGTCTTGTAGACCTCGACCACGGGCTTGGCCGCGGCCGCCACCAGGGGCAGGGCGGCGAGCAAGGGCAACAAGGCGCGCGAAACGCGTAGGAAGGGCATCTGACTCTCCAATAAAAAGACAAAACACCGCGATGCTACACCAGGGGTGGGGCAAGCCGCCATGTCCGGTTTCGTAGTATCTTTACAGAAATGTATTGGACGTGGCTGCCCGACATGGAGACCAGCATGACCTCGCATCCTCCCGCATCACCGCTGCCGGCGACCAGCCCCTGTGCTGCGCTCGCGGCTGTCGTCATCGGGGCCGGCTTCGGCGGCATCGGCATGGGCCGCGCTCTGCTGCAGGCCGGCGTGCGCGACTTCGTGATCCTCGAGCGGGCGCACGAGGTCGGCGGCGTCTGGCGCGACAACCGCTACCCCGGCGCCGCCTGCGATGTCCCGTCGCACCTGTATTCGTTTTCGTTCGCGCTGAATCCCGACTGGCCGCGCCGCTTCGCCACCCAGCCCGACATCCTGGCCTACCTGAAGGAATGCGCCCGCGACTTCGGCCTGCAGCCGCATCTGCGCTTCGGGCAGGAAGTCTTGCAGGCCTGCTACGACGAGGCGCACGCCGTCTGGACGCTCGAGACCGCAGCGGGACAGAAGCTGCACACGCGCCTGCTGGTGACCGCGACCGGCCTGCTCGGCCGGCCGGCGCTGCCGGCCATTCCCGGCCGCGACAGCTTCGCCGGACCAGCTTTCCACTCGGCGCGCTGGGACCACACGGCCGCGCTCGCCGGCAAGCGCGTGGCGGTGATCGGGACCGGCGCCTCGGCCACCCAGTTCATCCCGGCCATTGCGGGCCAGGTGCAGCAATTGCTGGTGTTCCAGCGCTCGCCGTCCTGGCTGAAGCCGCGCGGCGACCGCGCCTACCCGGCCTGGCGCCAGCGCCTGTTCCGCCAGCTGCCGATCGTCATGCGCCTGCATCGCGCCCT
>DAMABW010000657.1:0-2196 GCA_031999925.1 Massilia sp.
AAGTCCTACTACCTGGACCGCGGCTACCTCGAAGCGAACGTCGAATCGACGCAGGTCGCGATCACCCCGGACAAGAAGGACATCTACCTCACCATCAACATCACCGAAGGCGAGAAGTACACCGTCTCGAGCGTGAAGCTGGAAGGCGAGACCTTCGGCCGCGAGGAAGAACTGCGCCAGTTGATCCTGCTCGAAGCGGGCAAGACCTATTCGGGCGCGCTGCAGGAAGCCTCGAGCAAGCGCATCGCCGCGCGCCTCGGCACCTTCGGCTATGCCTTCGCCAACGTGAATGCCGACCCGAGCCTCGACCGCGAGAAGCGCGAAGTCGCGTTCACCTTCACCGTCGATCCGGGCAAGCGCGCCTACGTCCGCCACATGAACATCGCGGGCAATACCGTCACCCGCGACGAAGTGATCCGCCGCGAATTCCGCCAGTTCGAAAGCTCGTGGTACGACGCCGACCGCGTCAAGCTTTCGCGCGACCGCGTCGACCGCCTCGGCTACTTCAAGGACGTGAAGATCGAAACGCCGGAGTCGCCGGGCAGCACCGACCAGGTCGACGTCAACATGACCGTCGAAGAAAAACCGACCGGTAACTTCACGATCGGCGGCTCGTTCTCGCAGGCCGAGAAATTCACCTTCACGATGTCGGTGCAGCAGGCCAACTTCGCCGGTTCGGGCAACACCGTCGGCTTCGACCTGAACACCTCGAAGTACAGCCGTACCTTCGCCGTGTCGCAGACCAATCCCTACTTCACCGACGACGGCGTCTCGCGCGCCTTCCAGTTGTACCACCGTACCACGCGTCCGCCGCTGTCGAACATCGGTTCGTACACGGTGCGCCAGACCGGCGGCAACATGACCTTCGGCGTGCCGTTCTCGGAAACCGACACCGTCTACTTCGGTGCCGGCCTGGAGCGCACCACGCTGACCACCGACCAGACCAGCCCGGAGATCTACAAGCAGTACGTGCGCCAGAACGGCGGCCCGACCGAAGGCGAGTATTCCGGCGTGGGTACCGGCGAAAGCATCGCGATCCCGCTGACCGTGGCCTGGGGCCGCGACAGTCGCGACAGCGCACTGACGCCGAGCTACGGCCGCTACCAGCGCGCCAACCTCGAAGTCGACGTGATCGGCGACTCGAAGTACTTCCGCGCGGTGTACGAACACCAGTGGTATCGTCCGGTCACCTCGTGGATGACGCTGGCCCTGCGCGGCGAGTTCGACTACGGCAAGGGCATCGGCGGCAAGGAATACCCGGTCTTCAAGAACTTCTACGCCGGCGGTATCGGCTCGGTGCGCGGCTACGAAAGCTCGACCCTGGGCGTGGTCGATCCGGTCTACGGCGACGCCATTGGCGGCTCGAAGCGCCTGATCGGCAACGCCGAACTGCAGTTCCCGTTCCCGGGCAGCAGCAAGGACCGCAGCCTGCGCTGGTTCGTCTTTGCCGACGGCGGCCAGGTGTTCCAGGAAAAATCGCCGATCCGCCTGCAGGAACTGCGCTATTCGGCCGGTATCGGCCTGTCGTGGATCTCGCCGGTCGGCCCGCTGCGCCTGTCGTTCGCCAAGCCGCTGAACGACAAGCCGGGCGACCAGCTCGAACGCTTCCAGTTCCAGATGGGGACGGGCTTCTAAGTCCCCCTTGGAGCGCCATTCTTTTCACCGCGGAGAACTATGTTGAAAAATCTGAAAGCCTTGCCCGGGACCCTGCTGCTGGCAGCCCTGTGCGCCGCTCCGCTGGCCCAGGCGCAGAACGCGCCGAGCCGCATCGGCTTCGTGTTCACCGAACGCCTGATGACGGAATCGAAGATGGCCAAGGCGGCCGACGCCAAGATCCAGGCCGAATTCTCGAAACGCCAGAAGACGAACGAAGAGATGGTGGCCAAGTTCAAGCAGATGAGCGAGAAGTTCGACGCCGACGCGCCGCGCCTGACCGACATCGAGCGCACCCGCCGTGCGCGCGAACTGTTCGACATGGAAAAAGACGTGCAGCGCATGAACCGCGAGTTCCAGGAAGACCTGATGCAGCGCAAGAGCGAAGAGCGCGCCGCCATCGCCACCAAGGCCTATAAACTGATCGAACAGATCGCCGAGCAGGAAAAACTCGACGCCGTGCTGCAGGAAGCGGCGTGGTCGAGCCCGCGCATCGATATCACCGACAAAATCCTGAAACAGTTGGACAAGTAAACGTTTTGG
>DAMABW010000658.1:0-2179 GCA_031999925.1 Massilia sp.
CCAGCTGCGCCAGATGGTGCGCCTGGTCGACGACCTGCTCGACGTCTCGCGCATCAATACCGGCAAGTTCGCCATCAAGATGGGCCGCGTCGAACTGAAAGCCGTGGTCAACGACGCGCTGGAAGTGGTGCGCTCCTATATCGAACTGCACGGCCACGAACTGGTGCTGGACTTGCCGGACCGCCCGGTCTTCCTGCACGGCGACGCCACCCGCCTGGCGCAGATCCTGTCGAATTTGCTGAACAACGCCGCCAAGTACACCAACCGCGGCGGGCGCGTCACGCTCTCGGGCCATGTCGAGGACAAGACCCTGGTGCTGGACGTGCTTGACACCGGCATCGGCCTGGCGCCGGAAATGCTGGACTCGGTATTCGATATGTTCGTGCAGGTCGACTCGACGCTGGAACGCACGAACGCCGGCCTGGGCGTGGGCCTGTCGCTGGCGCGTAAACTCGTCGAGCTGCACGGCGGGACGATTACCGCGCGCAGCGAAGGACTGGGGCGAGGCTCCTGCTTCAGCGTACGCCTGCCGATCGTGGAAGCAGGAGCCTCGCCCCAGTCCTTCGCTGCGCGCGGACTGGGGCGAGGCTCCTGCTTCAGCGTACGCCTGCCGATCGTGGTCGAGCCGGAACCGCTGAGCAAACCAACGCCGGCCGCCTTCATCAGCACCGAGACCTACCGCATCCTGCTGGCCGACGACAACGTCGACTTCGTCAACAGCATCGGCGCGCTGCTCACCGCCATGGGACATAGCGTGGTCATCACCCACAACGGGCCGGACGCGCTGGCCGCCGCCGCGCGCTTCTGCCCGGACTACGCCTTCCTCGATATCGGCCTGCCGCAGATGTCGGGCTACGACCTGGCGCGCGGCATCCGCAAGCTGTCGTGCGGCGCGATGACGGCCTTGATTGCGGTGACCGGCTGGGGCCAGGAAAAGGACCGCCAGCTGGCCTTCGAGGCCGGCTTCGACCACCACATGGTGAAGCCGGTACGCTTCGAGCAGATCGAGGAAATCCTGGGTAACCGCAGCATCATCAAGAAGCTGCGTACCTGATCGTTGGTAGAGGGGGCAGGCTTAAAAAACGGAGACGCGAGCGTCTCCGTTTTTTTCGCCCGTCCGGACGAAGCAGGGCGGGGAATCAGCCGCGCCTGGACTGGCGGCGCCGCGCCAGGAAGCCCAGTACGCCGAGGCCGCCCAGCATCATGCCGTAGGTTTCGGGCTCGGGCACCGGCGCCAGCATGACCGCGCCGCCGAATGAGGCCCCCTCGCTGGAAACCACATTGCCGTCCACCCGCAGGTAGTAGTCGCCGGCAACCAGGTTGTTGCCCGCTACGGTCCACACGTCCACCGCACCCGTCTGCAGCGAGGTACCGGTGCTGATCAGGGTGTCGTTGCCGTTGTAGATCCAGAGGCCGGTGATGTCCAGCCCGACGTCGGCCGAACGGCTGACCGAGCCGACGATGGCATCGACATTCACCCCCAGGACATCGTCGACCGTGAAGGTGAAGCGGTCGGCGAAGGTGGCGCCGCTGTTGCCTTCGCCCAGGCTGTCGCCGAAGAAGGCCGAGTTGTCGACCAGGTCGAGTGCCTGCGGCGAATCGCCGATGACCTGGGCCTGCACCGCCGTCGAAGCCAGCGAAGCGCCTGCCAATACGATTGCACCTAATAACGATTTTCTCATAGCGTCCTCACACGAAAATCGGCCGCGGCAAGCGGCCGGATTGTGGCAATCGGGGATATTCATGCTAGCAAACGCGTGAGCGCTGCGTGAGGCGGATGCTGAGGTGTGCCCGTCAGGCGACAAAATGCTCATCGGCACATCATGCAAGGAAGACAGGGAATTTCTGGATCCATAGAGGGGCAAGGACTTTTCTCGTTTTATTGAGAAAAAGATCATGAGCATTGCTCAGATAATGCAGGCGCGATCCTACGAAAAGAGAAGTGTGCGTCCTGTGCAGAGCCAAGCGCCGTTTAAGCGAATCGCTTGACGACCGGGCGCAGCGAAGAGAGGAGCGCTTAGTTGCGAATGGCTGGTAAAACCGATGGCGGAAAGAAAAATGGCTCAGAATCTCTTCTGAGCCATTTCCTTGAAAAAGTTGGTGCGGCTGGCAGGAATCGAACCCACGACCCCTTGGTTCGTAGCCAAGTACTCTATCCAGCTGAGCTACAGCCGCCCGA
>DAMABW010000659.1:0-2149 GCA_031999925.1 Massilia sp.
CCGACTGCGGGCTGACCACCACGCTGCGCCCGCCTTGCTTGCCGCCGACGATGGCTTCGAGCGACAGCGTCAGGTCGCGCCAGAAGTCGTTGTTCGACATCGTGTTGACGTCGCTGCTCTGCACGCCATAGCCATTCTGGCCGTTCGGGTTGTTCGGATCGTTCGGGTTGTTGTTATTGTTGTTGCGGTTGTTCTGGTTCTGGTTGTTATTGTTATTGTTGTTGCCGCCGTTCTGGCCGTTGTTGTTGCCGACGTCGGACACCGAGGTCGAGGTCACGCGCAGGTTCGAGCTGCCGCTGCGGTTGCCGACCAGGTAGTTCACGCGGAACATGCGGGTCTGCATGGTCAGCGGGCGGATCGTCACGCGGGTGCCCTCGATGCGGTAGTCGTAGCCGTACATGTCGCGGATCGCGTCGAGCGTCTCGACCAGGGTCACGTCCTTCAGGTTGGCGCTGATGCTGCCGCTGACCTCGGGGTGCACCACCATGTTGTAGCGGGTGCCGGCCACGATCGAGCGGAAGAACTGCTGGGCGGGCACGTTGTTGAAGGCGACGTTGAAGCGCTCCTCGAGTGCCGGACGCGCCTTTGGCAGCTCGCGCGCCAGGGCGGCGGCCGGCGGCAGCAGCGCATCGGCCACGGCGTCGCCGGTGGCCGGCACGCTCGCCGCCGGTGCGCTGGCGGCGCTGGCGGTGGCGACTTCGCGCTTGATGGTGTCGTAGGTCGCGTGCGGCGGCGTGGCCTGGCAGCCGGCAAGGAA
The DNA here is from genome assembly GCA_031999925.1 of Massilia sp. GTDB lineage: Bacteria > Pseudomonadota > Gammaproteobacteria > Burkholderiales > Burkholderiaceae_D > Telluria. The sequence goes on from DAMABW010000659.1 coordinate 758, forward strand.
TGCGGCGCCGGAGAGCACGCCCGTCTGGAGCAGGCTGGCGGAAAGGGTACGTTTTTTCATCGTCATGTAATGTGATCAGTCCACGCGGACGCGCTCGACGCGGCCCGCTGCCGGCGCGCCGGCGGGCGCATTCAGTTTCAGCACGCGACGTTCGTTTCCGCGCACCAGTTCGACTTCGTTCGGCGTCATGCGCGCCACGCGCGCGCCCTTCCAGGTGTCGCCGAGACGCACCGTCTCGCCGTCGATCACGGCGACGTGGCGCCCGCCGGGCTGGCGCGCGATCAGGATCGACTGCAGCTGCGGCCCGCTTGCGACCGGCGCCGCGGCGCGCGCGCCGGCGCCGCCCGGCATCAAAAAGGCGGGCGGACGGGTCGGGTCGCGCAGGGCTTGCGCGGCGGCCGGCAGGCAGCAGGCGGCGGCGAGGCCGAGCGCGACCAGGCCGGCAAGCAGGGGCCGCTTCACAGTTTCATCCATTTACGGTCCAGGCTCAGGGTGTACAGGGTCAGCGTCAGGCGCGAGGCCGGCCAGGTTTCCGCTTCCAGTTGGGCGCGGCCCCAGAACAGCTGGGTCGGCAAGCCTTCGAGCGCGTTCATGTAGGCGATCATGTCGAGGTAATTGCCGCGCACGGTGATTTCCACGCCGTGACGATACAGTAACTCGGCGGTGCCGGGCGTCGCGCCGGCGGGCGTGGCCGGGGCCGCGGGCGCCGCCGTCTGCGCGGTGTCCGCTGTCGTGCCGGCGGCGCGGCGCCCCGCTTCGAGCACCGATTCCACCGGCAGCGTACGCACCGACACCAGGGTCAGGCGGCCGTTCGCGCGCAGGATGCTGTCGAGCAGCGGCGCCATCCGTTCCGGCGCCACCAGGCCGTTCTGCATCGCGCGCAGTTGCCCGCTGCGTTCCTCGGTTTCCGCCCGCACGCCCGCCAGGCGCGTGCGCACGGCGGCGTCGGGGTCGGTCTGGGCCGCTTCCACGCGCGCGCGGATCTCGTTGTCGATGCCCTCGATGTTGTTGTTCTGCTGGCTGATCTGGGCGTTCAGCGCATCCTGCTTGCGCAGTTGCGGGCCGAGCGCGAAGAAGTGGGTCAGGAACACGATGGCCGCGGCCAGGGCCGCGAACACCATGATGCGCTCGCGCAGGCTCAGGGCGTCGATGCGCGTCGCCAGTTTGGTCCATTGCTGTTTCATGTGCGCGGCGCCTCGGTATTCGATTGCAGGCTGAATTCGACATACGGTGCGGGGCCGGCCTGGGCCGCAGGGTCGGTTGTGACCGCGGCCGGCGCGGCCGGCGCGGCGCCGGGCGCAGCGCCCGGTGCGCCGCGCTCGCCTTCGGAAATCTGCAGGCTGCCGAAGGCCTTACCCTGCATCACCGGCTCGCGCGTCAGGCGGGTCAGGA
>DAMABW010000660.1:0-2124 GCA_031999925.1 Massilia sp.
GGCGTGGCCAGCTTGTCGGACAGCTCTTCTTCCAGCCGCACGATGTCGCCCGACTTTTCCTTTTGTCGCGCGCTTGCCGCCGGTGCGTTCTGTTCCTCAATCGCACGGGCCACCAGTTTCTCGGTCTCGCGCACGGAGAGGCGCTTGGCCACCACCTGCGTGGCCAGTGCGATCTGGCTGGCGTTATCCACAGACAGCAACGCACGCGCGTGACCCATGTCGATATCCCCTGCCATCAGCATGGTCTGCACCGGCCCGGCCAGGTTCACCAGGCGCAGCAGGTTCGACACAGCGCTGCGCGAGCGGCCGACCGCGCTGGCCGCTTGCTCATGGGTGAAATCGAAATCCGAGATCAAACGCGCGATGCCCTGCGCTTCTTCGAGCGGATTCAGGTCTTCGCGCTGCATGTTCTCGATCAGGGCCATCGCGGCGGCGGCCTGGTCGTCGACTTCGCGCACCAGCACCGGGATCTCGTCCAGCCCGGCCAGCTGCGCCGCGCGGAAGCGGCGTTCGCCGGCGATGATCTCGTAGCGCTTGCCCTCGACCGGACGCACCAGCACCGGCTGCATCACCCCCTGGGTCTTGATCGAGGCGGCCAGTTCCTGCAAGGCCCCCTCGTCCATCCGGGTACGTGGCTGGTATTTGCCCGCCTGCAGCTGCGAGATGGCGAGGGTCGACGGTGCGTGCGCCGGCGCGGGGACCGCATCCAGGTCGCCGCCCAACAATGCGTCAAGACCGCGGCCGAGGCCTTTGAATTTCTTGGTAGCCATTTGTAATGATCTCCGCTGGTTACATCGTCTTGATGCGCTCGACCATTTCGGCCCCGAACGCGATATACGCCTGCGCCCCTTTGGACGAAGGATCGAAGGTCACGCCCGGAATGCCGTAGGACGGCGCTTCGGCCAAACGCACGTTGCGCGGGATGATGGTCTTGAAGACCTTGCCGCCGAAGTGCTGCTCGAGCTGGGCCGAGACTTGCTGCGACAACGTCATGCGCGGATCGAACATCACGCGCAGCAGGCCGATGATCTTCAAGTCGGTGTTCAGGTTGGCGTGCACCTTCTTGATCGTGTTCACCAGGTCGGACAAGCCTTCGAGTGCGTAGTACTCGCACTGCATCGGAATAATCACGCCATGCGCGGCGCACAGGCCGTTCAGGGTCAGCATCGACAGGGCCGGCGGGCAATCGACCAGGATGAAGTCGTATTCCGCATCGACCTTGGCCAATGCGTTCTTCAGGCGGCGCTCGCGGCTGTCGAGTTCCACCATTTCCACTTCGGCGCCGGCCAGGTCGCGGTTCGCCGGCAACACGTCGAAGCGCCCTGCCTCCGAGCGCACACGCGCCTCACTCACTTCCGCCTCCCCCAGCAACACGTGGTAGGTGGACGCTTCCAGCGTTGCCTTGTTGATCCCTGCTCCCATGGTGGCATTGCCCTGGGGGTCGAGGTCGACCAGCAGCACGCGCTGCTCGAGCTTGGCCAGGCCTGCCGCCAGGTTGACGCTGGTGGTCGTCTTGCCGACGCCACCCTTCTGGTTTGCTACGCAAAATATCTTTGCCATCTATTCCATCCGGTCCTGCTTCAATCGGTGTATATCGTTCATTTCGTTTAAACCGTATAAACGGTTTATTCTATTTAAACGATATAAACCATTTACGTTATTGTTTGTTGGAGTCTGATTTTTCGATGAAAACCAGGTGCCGTTCCGCTTCCACTTTTGGCACTTTGATCGGCCTCAATTCCGCTACCTTCCATTCGCTTGGCAGCCGCTCCTGTTCGTCTGGCGGCGCCGTGCCTTTCAAGGCGATGAATTCACCGCCCTCTTCCAGCAGGTGCCCTGACCAGTTGACGAAATCCGACAGGTCGGCAAAAGCACGTGAGGTGATCACGTCGAAAGGCCCTGCTTTCAGGTCCTGCACCTTCATCGTGTACACGGTGACGTTTTTCAGGCCCAGTTCCGCCTTTACCTGCGTAAGGAAGGCGGTTTTCTTGTGCACGGTGTCGATCAGGGATACCTGCATATCCGGGCGGGCAATCGCCAGCACGATGCCTGGCAAACCGCCCCCTGCCCCGACATCGAGCACGTTTTTCGCGCCCTGGAAGGCCGAAACAGCGGCCAGCGAAT
>DAMABW010000661.1:0-2123 GCA_031999925.1 Massilia sp.
GCCCGACTTTCGCGGCGACGCCGGTTTCTGGCAAGCCTACCCCGCGCTCGGCAGCGCCCGCATCCCCTTTTACGAGATCGCGAACCCGGCCAGTTTCTGCACTGACCCCGCACTGGGCTGGGGATTCTATGGCCACCGCCTGGAGCTGTACCGCAACACGGTGCCGCACGCCGGCTTCGGCATCCTGTTGGACATGGCGCGCGGCAAGCCGGACGGCGCCTTTGTTTTTACCAGCAATGTCGATGGCCAGTTCGGGCGCGCCGGGTTCGCCGAGGATCGCATCGTCGAGTGCCACGGCTCGATTCACCACCTGCAGTGCACGCGTCCCTGCAGCGATGCGATCTGGCCGGCCGACGCCTTCCTGCCCAAGGTTGACGCACCGGCCTGCCGCCTGCTGAACGAAGCGCCGCGCTGTCCGCATTGCGGAGCGCTGGCCCGGCCGAACATCCTGATGTTCAACGACAGTGCCTGGATAGAAAGCCGCACCGACGCACAGTTCGCACGCCTGCAGGCCTGGCGCGCCGGTGCCGGCAAGATGGTGGTAATCGAACTGGGCGCCGGGGTCGACATTCCCTCGGTGCGGCGCATGAGCGAACGGCAGCGGGCGCCGCTGGTTCGCATCAATCCGCGTGCGCCCCGGCTGGACGGCTGCGCCGGCGTCGGCCTGGCCTTGGGCGCGCTCGATGCCCTCGAATGCATCGACCAAGCCATGTCGGCGCAGCGCTGAAGGCGGCCACACTGCCTCTTCCGTGCACGCTGCAGGGTTCGGCCCTAAATCCTTGATTTTATTAGACTTACATCGATATCCACAAGAAATGTGGATAAGTATGTGGAAAAGCACACCTTGACAAGCCGCAAGCGCAGTATTGATGCGGGTTTCAACAAAATGCCCGTTCCTAAGGCAAAAATAAGTCCCTTTAAAATCAAGGATCTGCACAAACGCCCTTCCAGCGTTGCGCAGCCTTATCAGAAAATTCCTACAGAGCAGCTGTGCGGGGGATAAGTCATCAAATCAAGTGTTTCGAAGACTCATTTTCGGTTTATTCCTCCGCTCTACTTCCACGCATTCCTGGCCCGGTCGCGGACCAGCATGCGCACGCTGTCCGGCATCGGCTTTTTCGATTGCGCCACGTCGGCCGTCATCCACACGCACTCTTCGAAATGCTTGAGCATGGCCGGTGTGACGAAGCGTGTGCGCGCCGCGTACATGTGGCGGTCGCCCATCTGCGCCTGCTGCTTCACATAGAAACGGTTCGGCACCACCAGGTGCAAATGCTCCTTGGCACGGGTCATCGCCACATACAGCAGGCGCCGCTCTTCCTCGATCTCCTCGGCGCTGCCGGTGCTCATGTCCGAGGGAATGCAGCCATCGACCACGTTCAGCACGTGCACCGATTTCCACTCCTGTCCCTTGGCCGAGTGAATCGTCGACAGGATCACGTAATCCTCGTCCAGCAGCGGCGGGCCGGCGCGGTCGCTGGTCGCTTCCGGCGGGTCGAGCGTGATCTCGGCCAGGAAGCTTTCGCGGTTGCCGTAACCGCCGGCCAGTTGCGCCAACTGCTCGAGGTCGGCCGCGCGCACCGGTGCATCGTCGTGCAGGCGTTCCAGGTGCGGCTGGTACCAGTTCTTGGCGAGCTCGATGTCGGCCGGCCAGCGCAGCCCGGGCGCGCGCAGTTGCCGGTAGAGTTCGACAAAGGCTTGCCAGTCGCCCTGCGCCTTGGCCGGCACGGCAAAGGCTTCGACCGCCGCCAGCGCTTCCGGCGCCTCGGCCACCGCATCGAGCAGACGCGTGGCGGTGGCCGGCCCTATGCCGGGAATCAATTGCGCCACACGGAAGCCGGCCATGCGGCCGTTCGGGTTCTGGGCGAAGCGCAGCACGGCCAGCACATCCTTGATGTGCGAGGCTTCCAGGAACTTCAGGCCGCCGAATTTGACAAAGGGGATGTTCCGGCGCATGAGTTCGAGTTCCAGCGCCGCGCTGTGGCTGGCGGCGCGAAACAGCACGGCTTGCTGGGTAAGCTTGATGCCGGCTTCGCGGTGTTCCAGGATACGGTTGCAGACCCAGCGCGCCTGCTCGGCTTCGTCTGGAATCAGAATCAATTGCGGCAAGGCGGAGGCCACCT
>DAMABW010000662.1:0-2113 GCA_031999925.1 Massilia sp.
CATCGATACCTGGGTTAACAATGCCGGTGTCGGCACCTTCGGCCGCCTGGAAGAAGTGGCGCTGGAAGACCACATCCGCCTGTTCCAGACCAACTTCTGGGGCGTGGTCAACGGTTCGCTGGAAGCGGTCAAGCGCATGAAGTCGCGCGGCGGCGGCGCCCTGATCAACGTGGGCAGCGAAGTGTCGGAGCGCGCCGCCCCGCTGCAAGGCATGTACTCGGCCTCGAAGCACGCCGTGAAAGGCTTCACCGACGCCCTGCGCATGGAACTGGAAAAGGAAGAAGCGCCGATCTCGGTGACGCTGGTCCGGCCGGCTGCGATCGACACCATGTTCGCGCTGCACGCGAAGAACTACATGGAGAAGGAAGCGGTGCTGCCGGCGCCGGTGTACGCGCCGGAAATCGTGGCCAAGGCCATCCTGTACTGCGCCCAGCATCCAAAGCGCGACATTTTTGTCGGCGGCGCCTCGAAGCTGGTGTCCTCGGGCGCTGCCCACATGCCGCGCCTGCTCGACAAGTACATGAACGCCTCGATGTTCAAGCAGCAGAAGTCGAAATACGACAAGCAGCCCGGCCGCACCGACGCCCTGCATGCGCCCGATCCGACCCAGGCGCTGCGCGAGCGCCAGGGCATGACCGAACGCCATGTCGCCGAAAGCTCGGCCTACACGGCGCTGGCGCTGCGCTCGAAACCCGTCACCACCGCCCTGCTGGCCGGTGGCGCGCTGTTCGGGGCCTTATTCGCGGCCCGTGGGCTCTCGCGGCGGCTGGCTCGCTAGGAAGTCGGTATCGTCTTCCGTGAGCGGCAGGTCGGGGATGGATTCGATGCGGTCGGTATCGATATCGGCGCCATCCTTGACCACCGTGTCGCGGCCTGCAGCGGCGCGCTCGCCGGTGCCGCCCATGTCGGAGTCGCCCGAGAAATCGGCGTCGCCGACGTCGGGACCGGCGGTGTCGCCGGCATGGCTGGCCTCGAGGTCCGAGGTCGTGCCTTCTTCCAGGTGAATCAATTGATCGTCGTCGAGATTGCCCGCAAAACCAGGGCCGCCGACGACATCGCTGCCGGTATCGGAAATATCGCTCGGCCCGAGGGCGTCGGTGCCGTGGCCCTTGCCAAGGCTGCGGTCCGGGGCTTCCGGGAAGTTGTCCGGATCGAGAGTGCTGGCTCCAGTCATGAATGCCTCCATAAAGTGTGGGTGGATGGTGTCAGGCTACAGAGTTTCCCGCCTGCGCGTCGCAGCGCATGGCGTGCTGCCTGGCGTGGAAATCGTTTCAAAACGCGTGGCGCATGCCGATGTTGAAGGCCTTGTTGCCGCTGCCGGGCGCGCTGGCGTTGCCGACCGTATAGCCGGCGCCATTCCGGTTCTTGATGTGCGAATACGCCGCGTAGAAATCGGTGCGGCGCGACAGCGCGTAGCTGGCGCCGAAGGCCGCCTGGTTGGCGTCCTGGTTGGCGAGGTCGCGGTCGTCCTTGCGGATATACGAGCCGAGCAAAGTGATCGAATGGCTGACCGGCACCGCCATGCCGAGCAGGACGTCGCGGCTGCTGTTCGAGGGCGTACGCGCCATCCCGACGCTGTACGGATTATCGGGATTGAACAGCGGTGAGCTGGCCATGCCGCGGCTCATGCTGTAGGCCGCGTAGGCGGTGCCCCAGCCGAGGCGCAGGTTGGCGGCCAGCAGCGAATTCTTCGAAGTCGTGTCGTTGCTGGTCTTGTAGTTCAGGTTGGCCCGCACCGCGCCCTGGTTGCGGTGCGCCGCACGCACCGTCAGCGGGCCGCTGGTCAGGCCCACCGTCATGCCCCAGGCGCGTCCGGCCGGCGAGGTGTCGAGGTCGCGCGCTGCCCAGGAAGCACCGGCCGAGAAGCCGTTCGCGAGGGTCTTGTAGTACTGGATGCTGTTGTCGGTGCGGCGCGGCCCGCCGATGAGATTGGTGGCGCTGCCCGCGGTGCCGCCCTTGAACGGATCGGCCACGTCGGTCAATGCCAGGTACTGCAGGTTATACTGGCGGCCGATGGTGATGGCGCCGAATTCGCCCGTTAAACCTACCCAGGCCTGGTGCTCGAGACGCTCGCGGCCCTGCTCGCGTTCCTGGCGGTCGGCGGCGCGGCTGG
>DAMABW010000663.1:0-2111 GCA_031999925.1 Massilia sp.
GGCCGAAGCGCAGCACGTCGTGGTGGGCGTCGGGCGTGCCGGCCAGCGCGAAGCGGTGGCCGGGGAAGTGCTGCTGTGCGGCGGCGATCAGGGCGTCGATTCCCTCGTGTCCGCCACCCGCCATCATCGGGTCGAGGTAGCGGGCGTCGAGCGTGAACAGGCGCGCGACCTGGACGCGGCGCGCTGGCGCATCGCGTTCGTTCCAGGCGTCGAGGTATCGGCGGGCAAGGGTGCTGGCGGTGTCCATGGCGTGCTCCGTTTCAGGGTGGGTGGATGACGGAACCCATTCTGGAGGAGGAAAACGCCGGCGGCGATTACCTGCCAGGTAATCGAAAGCGGCCGGCCCGAGACACGACCGTGCGGCACGGATTCGAAACCCGTACAATAATAGTAACAATGCTGTTCGTACACGTTGCCGTCCCACTTACCCATCCCACATGCCGACCACATCCGCAGCCAAGGCCGATCCGGCCTATGAAGTGAAGCAGTCCCCCATCCACGGCAACGGCGTCTTCGCTCGCCGCCACATCGAGCCGGGCGAGCGCATCGTCGAATACAAGGGCGAGCGCATCAGCTGGGACGAGGCCACCGAACGCGCCGCCAAGGCCGGCGGCCCCGTGAACCACACCTTCTATTTCAGCCTGGCCGATGGCCGCGTGATCGACGGCGGCCGGCGCGGCAACGAGGCGCGCTGGATCAACCACGCCTGCAGCCCGAACTGCGAAGCGTACGAGGAAGACGGGCGCGTCTACATCCATGCGCTGCATCCCATCGAGCCCGGACAGGAACTGAATTACAATTACGCCCTCATCTACGACGAGCGCCACACGCCGGCGCTGAAGAAGAAATTCGCATGCCGTTGCGGCACACCCGGCTGCAGCGGCACCATGCTGGCGCCGAAACGCCGACAAAAAAAGAAAACCTGAAGTCCAAGGATCGCACCATGAAGCCCATCGTTCGCAGCCTGCTCGAAACCGACCTGTACAAATTCACCATGTGGCAGGCGCTGCTGCACCGGCACCCGAACGCCCATGGCGAATACGAATTCCGCTGCCGTAACGAGCCGGCCTATCCGCTGGCCGAGCTGAAGGAAGAGGTCGAGCGCGAACTCGACCACCTGTGCGAGATGCTGTTCACGGAAGACGAAATCGCCTACCTGCGCAGCCTGCGCTTCATCAAAAGCGATTTCGCCGACTTCCTCACGGTGTTCCGCTTCCAGCGCAAGTTCATCACCGTGCAGACCGACGGCCCGCACCTGCGCATCCGCGCCGTGGGTCCTGTGGTGCATGTGATGGGCTTCGAGATTTTTGTCCTCTACATCGTCAACGAGTTGTACTTCCGCCGCTTCGACAAGGAGCATGCGCTGCGCGAAGCGCGGGTGCGCCTGGCCGAGAAGATCGAGCAGTTCCGCGCCTTCGACCAGGAACCGAAGCGCACCAACGGCTTCGCCTTCTTCGACTTCGGCGTGCGCCGCCGCTTTTCCAGCGAATGGCAGGACGAAGTCGTCGAGACGCTGGCGCGCGAGCTGCCGCAATTCTTCAAGGGCACCTCGAACGTCTACCTGGCGCGCAAGTACAACCTGGTGCCGATCGGGACCATGGCCCACGAATACATGCAGGCCTTCCAGTCCTTCGGCGTGCGCCTGCGCGATTTCCAGAAGGCGGCGCTGGAAGACTGGGTCCAGGAATATCGCGGCGACCTAGGTACCGCACTGACCGACGTGGTCGGCATGGACGCCTTCCTGAACGACTTCGACCTGTATTTCGCCAAGCTGTTCGACGGCCTGCGCCACGACTCGGGCGACCCGATGGAGTGGGGCGAAAAGGCGCTGGCCCATTACGCCAAGCTGCGCATCGACGCGCGCACCAAGCGCCTGGTGTTCTCGGACGCGCTCACGGTGCCGAAGGCGCTGGCGCTGTACCGCCACTTCGCCAGCAAGGTGCAGATGTACGAGGGTCTGATCGAGTTCATCGAGTCGACGGTGTTCGGCGTCATCAACCAGATCAGCGACAAGGAAGAAGGCGGCCTCGAACAGGCGCACGCGATGCTGCAGATGCTGCTCGGTTTCGCGGCCAACAATCCGGGCATGACGCGCGTGCTGATCGGCGACG
>DAMABW010000664.1:0-2094 GCA_031999925.1 Massilia sp.
CTGCTCGGCACGGGCGCGCTCCTGCTCGGCCTGCACGGCGGCCAGGTTGGCCCGCGAAGACCCCAGCGACGCCGTGTTCTGGGCCTGGGTCTGCTCGGCGTTGTTCAGCTGGGCCACGGCGTTCGCCAGCTGGCCCTCGGCCTGGCGCACGCGCTCGGCGTAGATGCGGTCGTCGATGCGCAGCAGCTCCTGGCCCGCTTTTACATATTGGAAGTCCTTCACCAGCACGTCGGTGACATAGCCGTTGACCTGGGGCGAGAGCACGGTGACCGCGCCGCGCACATAGGCATTGTCGGTACTCAGGCGGGTGCTGTTGAAGGGGCCGATGTGCCAGGCCCACATGATGAGGGCGATGCCGACCGCCGCCACCACGACCATGATGCCGATCGAGGCCGGCGTGGCGCGGATCTTCTTGGGCGGGGCCTCGGGCGCGGGCGGCGCGGTGCCTGGTGCGGCTGCAGGCGGCGGCACCGGGCCGGGCGCGGCGCTGGATGCCGGCGCGGGTGGCGTGCTGGCGGCCTGCACGGCGCCGGGCGTCGGCCGGCTTTCGCTGGCGTCGTTGGCGTCGCCGGGCGGCGGCGGGTTGGCTTCGGCTTCTTCGATTTCTTCGCGCGTCGGTTGGTTCGGGGTGTTCATGCGGTCGTCATGTTTCAAGGGTTGTTCGGAGCGGCCCTGCGGTTGCGGATCGCGGCGCGGATCGCCACGAACAGCGACCAGGAGAGGAACAGCATGGCCAGGATGCCGGACAGGGCAAACACGTCGTTAAAGGCGCGCACATTGGCTTCGCGCCGCGCGATCTGCGCCAGCAGGGCCGTGCCCTGGGCACTGCGCAGTACCGGGTCGGTGATCAGGGCGCGGTACACGCCGCCTTGCTGCTGCAGGCGCTGCGCCACTTGCGGGTCGGCCGGGTTGATGTCGGCCGTCAGCGCGCTCGAATACACCTGCTCGCGGTGCAACTGGTAGGTCGAGAGCAGGGCCGAGCCGGTCATGGCGCCGAGCGACTGGGTCAGCGACAGCACCACCGTGAAGGTCACCACGTAGTTCGGCCCGAACTTCAGCGCCTGGGTGATGCCGAGCAGGACCAGCGGCCCCATGAACATGCCGCTGCCCAGGGCCACCAGGAACTGGCTGAGGTAAAAGTCCTGCGGCCGGTCGAGGCTGGTGCGGCCGTAATCGAGCAGCGCCGCCACGCCGAACAGCACGATGGCGGCGATCAGCTGGGCGATCAGGGTCTTGGGGCTGAAGGTCAGGGCGCTGGCGACCATGCCGACGACCGTCCCGGCCAGGATCACCACGAACAGCGGCTGCATCTGGTCCGGCCCCATGCCGAGCGTACGCAAGAGGCCCACCGCGCCGAAGGTCTGCTCGGAGGTGAGGAAGCGGATCAAAAAGGCGCCGACGATGAAGCGCAGGATGTTCGGCGTGACCAGCCAGCGCGTCTGCAGCAACGGGTTCTCGCGGTGGTGCTCGACGTACAGGGCCGCCAGGATCAGCACCACGGCGCCCATCAGCAGGTAAGCGAGCCAGGCCTCGTCGAACCACCAGTGCGAATAGCCCTGGGCCAGCACCGCCACCAGCATCGCCGCGCCCGGCGCCATCAGGGCGAAGCTGATGAAGTCCTTCTTTTCGAAGACTTTCACGTGCATGCCGGGCGGGAGTTTCAGCACCACCACGGCCGCCAGCGAACACAGGGCCAGCCCGGCCTCGAACAGGTACAGGTTATGCCACTGGCCATACACCAGCAGGGTCGGCGACAGCAGCCAGGCCAGTGGCGTGGCCAGCTGCGGGATGCCGACGCCGAGCACGACCATCTTGCCGGTATAGGCGCGCGGGGCGGCCTGCAGCATGTACAGCATCGACAGCGTGGTGGCGGTGGCGGCGGCAAAGCCGCTGGCGGCGCGCACCACCACCGCCATCGCGAAGCCGCCGACCATCAGGTGCAGCAGCGTCAGCGCGGCGTACAGGCCCAGGCCGATCTCGGCGAACAGGCGTAGCCCGTACTGCTGGCGGAATTTGAAGACCAGCATGTTCACCGTGATGTTGACCATTACGTAGGCCGCCGGCAGCCAGGCGGCCTACGTAATGGTCAACATC
>DAMABW010000665.1:0-2085 GCA_031999925.1 Massilia sp.
AAGCGCCTGGTGCAGGTGGTGGCGAATTTGCTGAACAACGCCGCCAAGTACACCCCGCCCGGCGGCGAACTGTGCGTGACGCTGCGCACAAATGCGCGCCAAGCCGAGATCGCCGTGCGCGACAACGGCGCCGGCATCGAGGCGGCATTGCTGCCGAGCGTGTTCGAGATGTTCACCCAGGCCGCGCTGACGCCCGAGCGCTCCGAAGGGGGCCTGGGCATGGGCCTGGCGCTGGTCAAGCGCTTGACCGAACTCCAGGGCGGGACCGTGCATGCCGACAGCGCCGGCGCCAAGCGCGGCAGCACCTTCAAGGTGATCTTGCCCCTCGCCGACCCTGCGGGCGTCGCGGCTGGTTGACCAATCGCCCCACCTATCAGTTCCCGCCGTACGATCACCGTACTTGATTGATATCAAGGAGCCACTCGAACACCAAAAGCAGACTCGTCCATTGAGCGCCGCCGATTTGCCGCATCTTGCCGCACATCACAAATCGGCTTGTGCGCCGTCTATCCGACAATCAATCGATGAGGTAATCCATGGCCACACGCAAGAAGAACGGGGCGCTCGACGGCGCCGGCTCCATCCTCAGCACCGTCGCCGGCCCGGCCGATGCCAGGCCGCCGACCAGCCTGGGCGCCAAGACGCCCGAGAGCGAGCGCCTGCTGGAGAAGGTGGTGTCCGACATGGCCCTGGCCGCCGAGATGCCGTTCAACCCGACCAAGCCCCTGGAATACGGCGAAGACGCCTTCCCGCCGCACGAGGGCACGCGCCATGCTCCGTCGACGCCGCTGGCCACGGCCAGCACCACCACCGAGGACATCGCCTCGCCCAAGGTCGGCGACGGCACGCCGGAAATCGGCAGGAACCCCTTGAACGGCCCGCTCGACCGCGTGCGCGTGGATGACAGCGGCCGCGTGCTCACCACTAACCAGGGGGTCCCGGTCGGGAACAACCAGGATTCGCTGAAGATCGGCCTGCGCGGCCCGACCGCGCTGGAAGACTTCATCCTGCGCGAAAAGATCACCCATTTCGACCACGAGCGCATCCCCGAGCGGGTGGTCCATGCGCGCGGCTCGGCGGCGCACGGCTACTTCGAGAGCTACCAGGATTTATCCGCCATCACGCGCGCGGCGCCCTTCGCCAAGGCCGGCAAGAAGACCCCGGTGTTCGTGCGCTTCTCGACGGTGGCCGGCTCGCGCGGATCAAGCGACACGGTGCGCGACGTGCGCGGCTTCGCCACCAAGTTCTATACCGAGGAGGGCAACTGGGACCTGGTCGGGAATAACATTCCGGTCTTCTTCATCCAGGACGCGATGAAGTTCCCGGACGTGGTCCACTCGGTCAAGCCCGAGCCGCACAACGAGATTCCGCAGGCGTCGAGCGCGCACGACACCTTCTACGACTTCGCCGGCCTCTCGCCCGAGATCTTCCACATGCTGATGTGGGTCGAGTCCGACCGCGCCATCCCGCGCAGCTACCGCATGATGCAGGGCTTCGGCGTGCACACCTTCCGCCTCATTAACGCGGCCGGCGAATCGCGCTTCGTGAAGTTCCACTGGACGCCGCTTGCCGGCACCCACTCGCTGGTGTGGGACGAAGCCGTGAAGCTGGCCGGCGCCGACCCGGACTATCACCGGCGCGATTTGTGGGAAGCCATCGAGGCCGGCCACTTTCCGGAATGGGAGCTCGGCCTGCAGGTCTTCACCAAGCAGGAAGCCGCCGCCTTTGGCGTGTTCGACGTGCTCGACGCCACCAAGCTGGTGCCCGAGGAACTGGTGCCGGTGCGCGCCGTGGGGCGCCTGGTCCTGGACCGCAACCCGGACAACTTCTTCGCCGAGACCGAGCAGGTGGCCTTCTGCACCGCCCACGTCATCCCCGGTATCGACTTCACCAACGACCCGCTGCTGCAGGGGCGCATCCACTCGTATGTCGACACCCAGCTCACGCGCCTGGGCGGGCCGAACTTCCACGAGATCCCGATCAACGCGCCGGTGGCCCAGGTGCACAACAACCAGCGCGACGGTTTCCATCGCCAGGCCATCAACCGCGGCCGGGTCGCCTACGAGCCGAACTCGCTGGCCGGCG